>JAAOZZ010000105.1 GCA_012274175.1 Betaproteobacteria bacterium | reverse complement strand
TTGTGCGCGACCCGTACACGCTGGGCCGCTCGAGGCCTTCGCGAGCCGAGTAGAAACTAAAGGCGGTCTGGCGATAGCGGATGTGCAGCGCGTTGTCGGTGGTGTCGCAGCTGATGGCGAGATCCTGCTCGAAGCGAGCGACGATCCGGTTGCGGGCACGGCGATACAGCAGCTGACCACGGGCAGTGGAATCGTCGTAAGCCGCGCTACGAGTATCGCTAGCCACGTCGTCGGCAGCGGCGTGAAGGTGCGATTCCGCGACATGCGGCCGAGCCGGGCGGAGCTGAAGCAGGCCTTCATGCCGATGCTGCGCGGCACGCTCATCGGAACGCTCTTCGGCGCGATGCCCGGGACTGGCCCCACGATCACGACCTTCATCGCGTACGCCTTCGAGCGCAAGGTCTCCAAGACGCCGGAGCGATTCGGGCATGGAGCGCTGGAAGGGGTGGCCGCCCCGGAGGCCGCGTCGCATTCGAAGACGCAGGTGGATTTCATCCCGACCATGTCCCTGGGCATTCCCGGCGACGCGATCATGGCGCTCATCCTGGGGGCACTCATGATCCAGGGGATACAACCGGGCCCGCAGCTGATGAGCGAGCACGCCGACCTCTTCTGGGGGCTCATCGCGAGCTTCTGGATCGGCAACGTGCTGCTGGTCATCCTCAACGTGCCGCTGATCGGGCTCTGGGTCAAGGTGCTCCAGGTGCCGTACCGGTATCTCTTTCCCTCCGCCATGTTCTTCATCGCGGTGGGCGTCTTCAGCACGAACAACGACCTGTTCCAGGTGGGCGAGGTGCTGGTGTTCGGGATCCTCGGCGCGATCTTCCTGGCGCTCGAATTCCCGGTGGCGCCGATCCTGCTGGGCTACGTGCTGGGTCCGCTGGTGGAGGAAAACTTCCGCCGCGCGCTGCTGCTCTCGAGGGGCAACATGGGGGTCTTCGTCGATCTCGCCCACCCCATCAGCCTGGGGTTCGTGACGTTCACGTCGCTGCTGGTGGCGGCGCAGATCTACTTCCACCTGCGGGGAATCTTCCGGCAGAGGGAGCTGCGCCGGGGGGCCTGAGCTCCGGGCGGAGCGTCATGCGCTTCGCCCGGGTTCACGGGTTCTCGAACCCGTCTGCGTCGAGATTCGAGATGTCGATCTCCCTGCGGGTCTCGAGGAGCGGGATGCCCAGTCCGCCGCTGATCGCGATGAGAGTCGCGGCGCGCTTCGAGGTCACCATCTCGCCGCGTTTGCGGTCCCAGGCCTTGAAGTAGAACACCTCGATCGTATCCATGCACCCGCGTCGCAGCCCGGGGGAGATGACCCCGGATTTTCGGCCGGCGGACCGTGCCGAGGCAATCCTACCCATGCAGGTAGAGGTCCCCTTGCCATGAATCGGGTGCCGACGCATTCCGGGGAATGACGCAATCTTGCATTCCGCAGCAGTAGGGGCGCCTAGAACACCTCGTCGCGCAGGGAATACCACCGGTACAGGAAACGCTGTCCGATCCGCCGAAACGGTGCCAGCGGATGGGTGGGCAGCTCGGAACCGAAGATCGGAAGGTCCGGGACCGCCTTGCCGGCGATGCGCTGAGCCATTCGCCGTCCCGCTTGCGCCGAGTACGACACGCCGTTGCCGCCATAGCCGAGGGCGTAGTAAACGCTTTGCTTCGGGTCGGGTTGCCAGACGCGCGGCATCATGTCGTGGCTCACGTCCACCCAACCCCACCAGGAGTAATCGATCTCGATGCCCTTCAGCGGCGGAAACTTGCGGTGGATCCCGTCCACCAGGACTTGCAGGTGCCTGGGATTGGAGGCGTCCGCGCCGGTGATGGCACTGCGGCTGCCGATCTGCAGGCGCCCGTCGGGAAGTTTTCGGTAGTAGAAGCGCAGCACACGCGAGTCAGTAATGGCTTCCGTGGTGAGGAAATTGCACGCTTGCGTCTCGGCGTCCGTCATGGGGCGCGTAACCACGGAATTGGACAGGATCGGCATGATGCGGCCGCGCACCGACCGGTGCAGGTCTTGGCCGGTGTAGCCCCCGGTCGCAACTGCAACGGCACGTGCGCGGATGGTGCCACCGGGTGTGCGCACGTGGTGGACATTGCCGTGCATCTCCCATTGGGTCACGGGACTGGCGGGATGCACGCGGGTGCCAAGGCCGCGAGCGAGCCGCACGTAGCCATGCACCAGCTTCAGCGGGTGCACGCTGATGCCCATGGGCTCGTGCATGGCACCGGCGGCATCTTCGTCCCGGACATACCGGCGATGGACCTCCGCACGGTCCAGGATCTCGGCCTCGTATCCGAATACTTCCTTCCACACGCGGGATTCGGCCCTCAGGAACGCCATCTTTTCCGGCCGATGGGCGATGTAGAGGTGGCCTCCCGGCTGAGGCTCGCAATCGATCTCGCCCACCAGCTGCCGGAAGGTCTCGAAACCTTCGCAGATCTCGCCGTGCAGGCGCAGCGCCGTCTCCTTGCCCCACCGCGCGATCCATTGCGAGCGCTGCAGGCGACCGCTCGCGAGCTGCCCTTGGCCGCCGTTTCGCCCGCTGCAGCCCCAACCGACGCGATTCGCCTCGAGCACGAGCGCGCGAATGCCGTGATCGCGCGCGAGAAAGAGGGCGCAGGCGAGGCCGGTGAATCCGCCGCCGATGATCGCCACGTCCACGTCGAGATCCCGATCCACCGGCCCATCGTCTTCCGGGGGAGGTCCGGCGCTCGCAGCCCAGTACGTCGGCGGATAGTCCTGCCCGCGTCCCGGTGTTCGAGATACGAGCGGGTCGTAGCCGGGATCGTAGGTGCTGCCCACGACACTCATCGCCGCGCTCCCGCAACGGCGGCCTCGCCCAGGCGCGCGCAGGTGAGCGCATGGAGCAGCGCCCGTGCCGGCAATTTTCCGGCCAGTCCGATCGCCACCACCTGCCCCGGGATCGCGGCGCGCGCACCTTCGAGCGGGCGCAGACTGCCGTGCCGGCCGCAGAACTGAAGGACCGACGCATCGGCTTCGTCCGTGCCCACGAGCCCCTTAGCGCGAAGGACGCCCGCCGGCATGCGCGCGAGCAGCGTGCGCAGGTGCGCGGCGCTGTATCGACCCTCCCAGGCGACCGACACCGATTCGAACTGGGACGAATGGCTCGCGTGCGGGGCCGCCGACGGCATGCGCTCCGCGTCCAGCATCCTGGCGGCGGCAAAGCCCGTGAGCGCCTCGAGAGGCACGGCGGCATGCGCCGCTTCGAGCACGAGGGCCCCCGGCACCATGCGCCCAATCTCCTCGCGCAGCCGGGAGTTGCCGGCCAGGTCGCGCTTGTTGAGCACCACCACATCGGCGGCCATGAGCTGCCTCACCAGCGTGTCTCGAAGCAGCGGATTGCGCAGGTCCTCCGCCGCCGCCGTTCCGTCGACCATGACGATCACGCCGTCGAGCTCGAGCCCGGGGTCGGCGAGCCCGACCTGCGCGATGCGCCACGGATCGGAGACGCCGCTCGCCTCGATCACGATCCACTCGGGCGCGGGCGAGCGGGACATCACGCGGATCAGCGCGTCGACCAGGTCGCCTCCGATCGAGCAGCAAACGCAGCCGTTGTTGAGCGAGATCGTCTCGCCGCCACGCTCCCCGATGATCGCGGCGTCGACGTTGATGGCTCCGAAGTCGTTCACCAGCACCGCGGCGCGCAGGCCTGCGGCACCGGCGAGGATACGGTTGAGGAGCGTGGTCTTTCCCGCTCCCAGGAATCCTCCCACCACGGTGAGCGGGATGCGCCCGGCAACGGGGGCCGCCTCACCCATGGGAAGCCTCGAACGACCTGCCACCCATTACCGTGCCCCAGACGCGGGCTTCCTTCAGGCACTCCGGCGACAGCGCGAGGGGATCGTCCTCGAGCACGCAGAAGTCGGCGCGCTTCCCGACCTCGATCGAGCCGATCTCGTGATCCATCCTGAGGGTGTATGCCGCGCCCAGCGTGATCGCCGCAAGCGCCCGAGGGACATCGATGCGCTCCGCCGCCCCGAGAACGCGCCCGGACGCGGTACGCCGGTTGACCGCACACCACGCCGTGAAGAGCGGCCCGAGCGGAGTGATGGGCGCGTCCGAATGGATCGCGAACGGCACGCCGCAGCGCAGCGCGGTGCCGCAGGCGTCCATGCGATTCGCGCGGTCCGGGCCCATGGTCTGCGTGTAGTGTGCGTCGCCCCAGTAGAACACGTGGTTCGCGAAGAGGTTCACGCAGACGCCCAGCTTCGCCATGCGGCGGAACTGCGCGGCATCCGCCATCTGGCAGTGCTGCAATGTGTGGCGATGGTCGGGCCGCGGATGCCGGGCGAGCGCGGCCTCGATGGCGTCGAGCGCCACTTCGGTGGCTTCATCGCCGTTGGTGTGGACGTGGAGATGGGCGCCCGCCCCGTGGAGCCGCTCCACGATGCCGGCCAGCTCGTTCGGCGGCACTACCCAGATCCCGTTCGGGTGGCCGTCGTAGTACCCGGGCCACCGCAGGCGCGCCGTGAAGCCCTGGATCGAGCCGTCGACCACGAGCTTCACGAGGCTGAAGCGCAGCTTCCCGGTGTTGAGCCGCCGAAGCTCGCCGAGGCGCCGCAGGCCCTGCTCCGTTTCCGTGGGAGCGTCGAGGCTTCGATAGGCGGACACGATGCGCACGGGAAAATCCTCGTGGCCGATCACGCGGGCCATCCCCTCCACCGCCTCTTCCGTCCAGTCGTTCAGCATGTCCGTCGCCGTGGTGACGCCCGCGAGCTGGGCCACTCGGCCGAAGCGCCACAGTCCGTCATCGCTCATTCCCGCCGTCTTGAAGGCGTTGCCGATCGCGCGCATGACCGGAAACATGGCCGCGAATTCCTGCAGCTCGCCGGAGGGCGACCCGTCGGGATGGCGCGCGACGCCCTCCACGTCCGTGTGGCGGTCGATTCCCGCCTTGCGGAGCATCGCCGTGTTGACGTTCAGGAGATGGATGCTCGCGTGCAGAACCGCGACGGGACGGGTGGCCGAGACGCGGTCGAGCTCGCGCGTCGTCATGCGCTGCTCCCCGAAGAAGATGGGATCGAGGCCCCATGCGAGCAGGGGCTCCGATGGATCCTGCATCTCGCGCTCGAACTCCGAGAGACGCGTGACCACGGCGTCGAAGCTGCGCAGTCCCGTCCAGACCCGGCCGTCCGGGCCACGGCGGTCGTGGTAGCCCACGTACGCGAATTTCCAGAAACCGCCTTCCATCAGGTGCGAGTGGCCCTCGACCAGTCCCGGCATCAGCACCTTGTCCCCGAAGCGCGAATCGACGACGTGCGGTCCCCATCCGTCCATCTCCGCCTCGGTCCCGACCGCGAGGATCCGCCCGTCGCGCACGGCCACGCAGGTGGCCTCCGGCTGCGTCGGGTTCATCGTGACGATCTTCTTCGCGCGGAAGACGGTCGTCTGCGCGGCCCGCGCCTCGGCTCCCGGCATCAAAGGAATCCGGTCATGTCGGGCCGGGCCCGATGGCCCAGCAGCCCTTCCAGGGCCCGGGATATGGAGAGCAGCTTTTCGTCCTCGCCCGGCCCGCACATGACCTGGAGGCCCACGGGCAGGCCGGAATCCGGAATTGGCAGCGACACGCCGCATTGGCCGAACATGTTGCCGGGCCGCGTATTGCGGGTACCCCTGCGAATCCACGCTGCTGCCTTCTCCGGCGTCCGGTGATCGGCGAGCGGCAGCGGTGCATCCGGGGTCGTCGGCGTGATCCACCCGTCGAGTCCGTCCATTCTTTCCCGGGCAATCCTGCACAACGCCTGCTGGCGCCGGCGACGCTGCAGGTACTCGACCGCCGTGTAGCGCAGCAGCGGCTCGGCGCGATTCCAGACGATGGGGTCCAGGATCTCCCGGGCTGCGACGAAGCGTTCCGGGCCCAATGTCGCCAGCAATTCCACGGAAACCATGGGCCCGAACACGGCATCGATTTCGGCCGCCTCGGGCACCTCGATCGGCACGATTTCGACTCCGGCGTCTCCAAGGACGCGCAGCGCCCCTTCGGTCGCCGCGGACACCTCCGGCGAGAGATCCTCGAAGTAGTGGTTCGTGGGCCTTCCCAACCGCAGGCCCTTCAGCAGCCAGGCCCGGGGGACCGGTCGCGCCGTCAGCACGGCAAACGCAAGCGCCGCGTCCTGCGCCGAATCGGTGAAGGTGCCGATGCTGTCGAGCGTCGTCGACAACGGAAACGTGCCGTCCGTCGGCCACAATCCGAAGGTGCTCTTGTAGCCGAACAGGCCGCACATCGCGGCGGGGTGGCGCACCGAACCGCCCGTGTCGGACCCGATGGAGAAGCCGCACAACCCCGCCGCGAGCGCCGCGGCCGAGCCGCTGCTCGATCCACCGGGCATCCGGTGCACCCGTGGATCGCACGGATTCCACGGCGTGGGATGCACGACGTTGACCAATCCGAACGCGAACTCCGTCATCCGCGTCTTTCCGAGGATCACGCATCCGGCCCGCTTGAGCCGGCCCACGAACTCGCCTTCCGCCTCGACCAGGTCGGAAATGCCCACATTGGAACCGCACCTCGGCTGCTCGCGGCGGGTACGGACCTTGGGCCGCTGATGGGTGTGCCCGTGGCCGTCAAGGACCTGCTCAGCGTCGACGGCATGCCGCAGCCGAGGTGCGGTTCCAATGTGGGCATTTCCGACCTGGTCGAGGCGGAAGGCGAGTTCGTGGGCCGGCTCAAGCGGGCCGGATGCGTGATTCTCGGAAAGAAGCGGATGACGGAGTTCGCGTTCGGATTGGGCAACGTCGTGCAT
>JAAOZZ010000104.1 GCA_012274175.1 Betaproteobacteria bacterium | reverse complement strand
TCGCGGGCGTCGGCCTCCGTGGGACTCTCGTACGGGGCGCACTCGAACCTCTGCGTGAACAACCTGTACCTCAACGGCAGCGAGGCGCAGCGACGCAAGTACCTGCCGAAGCTTTGTTCCGGGGAGTTCGTGGGAGCGCTCGCGATGAGCGAGCCCGGTGCCGGCAGCGACGTCGTGGGCTCCATGGCGTGCCGCGCCGAGAAGAAGGGCGATCGCTGGATCGCCAACGGCTCGAAGATGTGGATCACCAACGGCCCCGACGCAGACGTGCTCATCGTGTACATGCGCACGGCCCCGAAGGACCAGGGCTCGCGCGCGATGACGGCATTCCTGGTCGAGAAGGGCATGCCGGGTTTCACCACCGCGCAGAAGCTGGACAAGCTGGGCATGCGCGGCTCCAACACCTGCGAGCTCGTGTTCCAGGACTGCGAGATCCCGGCCGGGAACGTGCTCGGGGAAGTGAACGGCGGCTCGCGCGTATTGATGCGCGGCCTGGACACCGAGCGCTGCGTGCTCTCCGGGGGCCCCATCGGGATCATGCAATCGGCCATGGACCTGGTGCTGCCCTACGTGCACGAGAGGAAGCAGTTCGGCGAGCCCATCGGCACCTTCGAGCTGATGCAGGGCAAGGTGGCCGACATGTACACGCGGCTGCAGGCCTCGCGCGCCTTCAGCTACCGCGTGGCTACCGCCCTCGACCAGGGCCGCGGAAGGGCCGCGCGCAAGGATGCGGCCGCGTGCCTGCTCTTCTCCTCGGAGAACGCGGTCCAGGTGGCGCTGGAAGCGATCCAGGCCCTGGGCGGCAACGGCTACATCAACGAATTCCCCGCGGGGCGATTGCTCCGCGACGCCAAGCTCTACGACATCGGGGCAGGCACCAACGAGATCCGCCGCATGCTGATCGGGCGGGAGCTCTTCGAAGAATCGGTCTGAAGGAAAGGTGAAGGAAGTCATCATGGAAAGCATCGTCATCGTGGGCGCCAAGCGCACTCCCATCGGCGCCATGCAGGGCAAGTTCAGTACCGTCACCGCATCCCAGCTCGGTGCCACGGCGATCCGGGCCGCGGTCGCGCAGGCGGGCGTGAAGCCAAGCGAGGTGGAAGACCTGATCTTCGGCTGCGTGCTGGCGGCTGGCCAGGGCCAGGCCCCCGCGCGCCAGGCCGCCCTCGGCGCGGGCCTCGATAAGTCGACTCCGGCCACCACGGTGAACAAGATGTGCGGCTCCGGCATGAAGGCGGCGATGATGGCCTTCGACGAGCTGTCCGCCGGCCAGGCGAAGGTGATCGTCGCCGGCGGCATGGAGTCCATGACCAATGCGCCCTTCCTGCTGCCGAAGGCGCGCGGCGGCTATCGCTACGGCCACCAGAAGGTGCTCGACAGCATGGCCTTCGACGGCCTCGAGAACGCCTACGACGGCAAGCCCATGGGCCATTTCGCCGACAAGACCGCGGAGAAATACGGCTTCACCCGCGAGCAGATGGACGCCTACGCGAAGACCTCCACGGAGCGCGCGGTGCAGGCATCGAAATCGGGCGCCTTCGCCGACGAGATCGCGCCCGTCACGGTGCAGGGCCGCAAGGGCGACGAGATCGTGAAGGACGACGAGACGCCGTTCACCGTGAACATCGACAAGATCCCCACGCTGCGCCCGGCCTTCAACAAGGACGGCACCGTGACGGCGGCCACCTCCTCGTCGATTTCCGACGGCGCGGCGGCCCTGGTGATGATGACGGAATCGGAAGCGAAGAAGCGCGGTGCCAAGCCGCTCGCCCGGATCGTCGCCTACGCCACCAATGCCCACGAGCCCGAGTGGTTCACCACTGCTCCGGTGGGCGCCATCCGCAAGGTGCTCGACAAGGCGGGCTGGAAGGCCTCCGACGTGGACCTCTTCGAGGTAAACGAGGCTTTCGCCGTGGTCACCATGGCGGCGATGAAGGACATCGGCATCCCCCACGAGAAGGTGAACGTGAACGGGGGCGCCTGCGCACTGGGGCATCCGATCGGCGCCACGGGCGCCCGCATCATGACGACCTTGATCTACGCGCTCAGGAAGCGCGGCCTGAAGAAGGGGATCGCCGCCCTGTGCATCGGCGGCGGAGAAGCAACGGCAATCGCACTGGAGGTCCTGTAATGGCAACGAATCTCGCGACTCCGATCGAACACACGCCCAACATCGGCCGCACGCTCGCCGCGGAGTTGCGCTCGATGGGCATCGACTCCCTCGAGGCGCTGATGCGCGTGGGCTTCTGGGACGCGTGGCTGCAGCTGCGCCGCGCCAACCCGGAACGGGACGGCGTGCCGGCATGCCTCGCCCTCGCGGGCGCCGTGGCGGGCGTGCGCTGGAACCACCTGCCGCCGAAGGTGCGCGCCGACATCCGCCAGCGCGTGAAGGCAGTGCGCACGTGAAGCACGTCCTGGTCGTGACGGCCGTCGCGGCAGCACTCGCGTTGATCGCGGCATGCGCCAAGAAGGAGGAGCCGAAGGTCGACGCCGCCACGGAGCAGAAGCAGGCGCTGGAGCGGGCGAAGCAGGGCCCCTTCGGTTCCCAGATGAAGGCGCTCGATACCTCCAAGGGCCTGGGCGACGAGATGAACAAGAAGGCGCAGGAAGAAGTCGAGAACGCCGAGAAGGCCGCGAAGTAGACTCCATGCTCACGCGCGCCCACGGGGACATCCTCACCGACGAGCAGCGCATGGTCCGCGACATGGCCCGGGATTTCGCCCAGGCGGAGCTCGCACCCCACGCCGGCCGCTGGGACGAGGAAGGCTGGATCCCCGACGCGGTAGTGGCGAAGCTGGGCGAGCTGGGGCTGCTGGGCATGGTGGTGCCCGAGCAATGGGGCGGCTCGTACTCCGATTACATCGCCTACGCCCTCGCCATGGAGGAGATCGCCGCGGGCTGTGCTGCGACCGCGACCCTCATGAGCGTGCACAACTCGGTCGGCTGCGGGCCGATCCTGGCGTGGGGCAGCGAGGCCCAGAAGCAGGCATGGCTCCCGGAGATGGCCGCCGGACGCAAGATCGGCTGCTTCTGCCTCACGGAGCCCCAGGCGGGGAGCGAGGCCAACAACCTCAAGACCCGCGCGACCCACGTGAACGGCCGCTGGGTCCTCAACGGTTCCAAGCAGTTCGTGACCAACGGCAAGCGCGCCGCCGTGGCCATCGTCTTCGCGGTGACAGACCCGGATCTCGGCAAGAAGGGGCTTTCCGCCTTCATCACTCCCACGGTCACGAAGGGCTTCAACCCGCAGAAGCTCGAGGACAAGCTCGGCATCCGCGCTTCCGACACCTGCGCCATCTCCCTCGATGATTGCGCCGTCCCCGAGGACCATCTGCTCGGGCCCCGCGGCAAGGGCCTGGCGATCGCGCTCTCGAACCTCGAAGGCGGTCGCATCGGCATCGCGGCCCAGGCGCTGGGCATCGCGCGCGCCGCATTCGACGCCGCGCTCGCCTACGCGAAGGACCGCACCCAGTTCGGGCGCAAGATCATCGAGCACGCGCCGATCGGCAACATGCTGGCCGACATGCACACGCGCATCAACGCCGCGCGCCTGCTGATCCTGCACGCGGCCCGCCTTCGCACCGACGGCGTGCCGTGCCTCTCGGAAGCCTCCCAGGCCAAGCTCTACGCCTCCGAGCTCGCGGAATGGGTGTGCTCGAAGGCGATCCAGGTCCACGGCGGCTACGGCTACCTGCGCGACTATCCCGTCGAGCGCCACTACCGCGACGCGCGCATCACCCAGATCTACGAAGGCACCAGCGAGATCCAGCGCATGCTCATCGCACGCGGACTCGCCGAATGAGCGGCACGAACGCCCATCCGCGCCAGGCCCCCATTGCCATTTGGGTCGCGCAGATCGTGGGCACGCTCGTGGTGGCCGCCGTGGTGCTCGCGTTCGTCCGGTCGATGGGCGCGCCTTTCGCCACCGTCCGGTACGATCTGCATCGCTACGCGCTGTGGGCGATCGTCGCTTCCGCGGTTCCCGCGGTCTCCTACCTGCGCGCGTTCAAGCCCCGTCTCGCAGCCGACATGGCGGCGGTCGGTGCGGGCGGTGCGCCGGATCCGCGCGCGCGGGCGGCCCTCATGCGCTCGCTCGCCATCGGCGGTGCGCTCTGCGAGCTGCCCATGGCGCTGGGGGCGCTGGACCTGTTTCTCGGCGGCGAGACGCGGCTCTTCGTGGGCGCCACGATGGTCACCATCGCGATCCGCCTTTCCTACCGTCCCTTCATGCGAAGCGCCGGCTGATCCCGCGACATGCCGCGCATCCATTCGAAGCTCGATCCCGCGTCTGCCGCGTTCCTGGCCAACGCGGAGCACCATCGCGCGCTGGCCGAGGACTTGCGGGCGCAGGTGGCGCGAGTGGCCGAGGGCGGCGGACCCGAAGCGCAGAAGAAGCACACCGCGCGGGGCAAGCTCCTGCCGCGAGAGCGCGTGCGCGGGCTCCTCGATCCCGGCACGCCCTTCCTCGAATTCTCGCAGCTCGCGGCGTTCGGCATGTACGACGGGGAGGCGCCGAGCGCGGGACTCGTCACCGGCATCGGCCGCGTCGAGGGGCGCGAGGTCGTGGTGGTCGCCAACGACGCCACCGTGAAGGGCGGCACGTACTACCCGATGACGGTGAAGAAGCACCTGCGCGCCCAGGAGATAGCGGCGCAGAATGCCCTGCCCTGCGTGTACCTCGTGGATTCCGGCGGCGCTTTCCTGCCGCTCCAGGACGAGGTGTTCCCCGACAAGGAGCACTTCGGGCGCATCTTCTACAACCAGGCCAACCTTTCCGCGCAAGGCATCCCGCAGGTCGCGGTGGTAATGGGCTCGTGCACCGCGGGCGGCGCATACGTCCCGGCCATGTGCGACGAGTCGATCATCGTGAAGAACCAGGGGACGATCTTCCTCGGCGGGCCGCCCCTCGTGAAAGCGGCGACCGGGGAAGTGGTGAGCGCCGAGGAGCTGGGCGGCGGCGACGTGCACTCGCGCACCTCCGGCGTCACCGACCACCTTGCCGACGACGACCGCCACGCCCTCGCCATCGCCCGCGAAATCATCCGCCACACGGAAATCGGGGACAGACCCCGATTTCCCCCGAATCGGGGTCTGTCCCCGATTCCCGAGCCGCTATATCCGGCGCAGGAGCTCTACGGGATCATTCCGAAGGATCCGCGGCAGCCTTTCGACGTGCGCGAGATCATCGCGCGACTCGTGGACGGAAGCGACTTCCACGAGTTCAAGGCGCTCTATGGGACCACGCTCGTCACGGGGTTCGCGCACCTGCACGGCTACCCCGTGGGCATCCTCGCCAACAACGGGATCCTCTTTTCCGAATCCGCCCTCAAGGGCGCGCATTTCATCGAGCTGTGCTGCCAGCGCGGCATCCCGCTCCTCTTCCTGCAGAACATCACCGGCTTCATGGTCGGGAAGAAGTACGAAAGCGGCGGCATCGCCAAGGACGGCGCGAAGATGGTGACCGCGGTCTCGTGCGCGAAGGTGCCCAAGCTCACCGTGATCCTCGGCGGCTCGTTCGGCGCGGGAAACTACGGCATGTGCGGACGAGCCTTCAACCCGCGCTTCCTCTGGAGCTGGCCCAACGCGCGCATCTCGGTGATGGGCGGCGAGCAGGCGGCCTCGGTCCTCGCCACGGTCAAGCGCGACGGCATCCAGGCCAAGGGCGGCCAATGGTCGAAGGATGAGGAGGAGGCGTTCAAGTCCCCGATCCGCGAGCAGTACGAGCGCCAGGGCCATCCCTACTACGCCACGGCACGCCTCTGGGACGACGGAGTGATCGATCCCGCCGAGACCCGCCGCGTGCTGGCCCTCGCCCTGGGTGCGGCGGCGAATGCGCCCGCAGAAGACACGCGCTTCGGCGTGTTCCGAATGTGACTACCCTCCGCAAATGACAAATCTCGCCATCGAACGCCAGGGGCCCATCGGCCTCGTCACCCTGAACCGTCCCGAGCGCCACAACGCGTTCGACGACGTGCTCGTCACGGAGCTCACCGAGGCCCTGCGCTCCATGGAGGCCGAGGATGCCATCCGCATCGTCGTGCTCTCCGGCGCGGGCAAGTCGTTCTGCGCCGGAGCCGACCTCAACTGGATGAAACGCATGGCGGGTTTCTCCCTGGACGAGAACCGCCGCGACGCCATGGGGCTGGGAGCACTCATGCGCACCCTCGCCCACCTGCGCAAGCCCACCATCGCGCGCGTGCACGGCCCGGCGTACGGCGGCGGCGTGGGGCTGGTCGCCTGCTGCGACGTGGCCATCGCGACCCAGTCGGCGACGTTCTCGCTTTCCGAGGCGAAGCTGGGGCTCGTTCCCGCGGTGATCTCGCCTTACGTGATCGCCGCCATCGGCGAGCGCGCGGCGCGCAGGTATTTCCTCACCGCCGAGCCCTTCGAGGCCGCCGAGGCCTGGCGGCTGGGCCTGGTGCACGACCTGGCCTTGGGCGAAGGCGACCTGGACGACAAGATCGGCCTCCTCTCCGGCGCCATGCTCGCGTGCGGCCCGGTGGCGCAGCGCGAGGCGAAGGAGCTCATCCGCGCGGTGGCCAACCGGCCGGTGACGAGCGAGCTGATCCAGGACACGGCCGAGCGCATCGCGAAGATGCGCGCCTCGCCCGAGGGCCGCGAAGGGGTCGCGGCCTTCCTCGAGAAGCGCCGTCCCGCGTGGATACCGCCGGAGCCCGAGCCCGAAATCCCGGCCGATCCGATGCCCGGCATCTAGCGCCGCGATGTTCGCGAAGATCCTCATCGCCAACCGCGGCGAGATCGCCTGCCGCGTGATGCGCACCTGCCGGCGCATGGCGATCGGCACGGTCGCGGTCCACTCCACCATCGACGCCCACGCGCTGCACGTCGAGCAGGCGGACGAGGCGTACCTGATCGGCGGGCCGCGTCCCGCCGAGTCGTACCTGCGCGGCGACAAGATCATCGACGTGGCGCGGTCCTGTGGCGCGCAGGCGATCCATCCCGGCTACGGGTTCCTCTCGGAAAACGAGGACTTCGCGCGCGCCGTCGAGGCCGCGGGGCTGGTGTTCATCGGCCCCACCCCCGAGGCGATCGAGAAGATGGGCTTGAAGGACCGCGCCAAGGCCCTCATGGAGAAGGCGGGAGTCCCCGTCGTACCCGGCTACCACGGCGAGGAACAGGACGCGGCCTTCCTGTGCAGCCAGGCGAAGCAGGTGGGCTACCCGCTGCTCATCAAGGCGGTGGCGGGCGGCGGCGGCAAGGGCATGCGCCTCGTCACGAAGGACGCGGAGTTCCCAGCTCAGCTCGAAGGCGCTCGTCGCGAGGCGAAGAGCGCCTTCGGCGACGAACGCGTGCTCCTCGAGCGCTTCATCGAGGGCCCGCACCACATCGAGTTCCAGGTCTTCGGCGACACTCACGGCCACTACGTGCACCTCTTCGAGCGCGAGTGCTCGATCCAGCGCCGCCACCAGAAGGTGCTGGAGGAAACGCCCTCGCCTTTCGTCGACGACGCGATGCGGCTTCGTATGGGAGAGGCGGCGGTGGCGGCCGCGCGCTCCATCGCTTATCGCGGCGCCGGCACCATCGAGTTCATCGCCGGCGCCGATCGCAAGTTCTATTTCATGGAAATGAATACCCGCCTGCAGGTCGAGCACCCGGTGACGGAGATGATCACGGGTGAGGACCTCGTGGAGTGGCAGCTCCGTGTCGCCGCCGGCGAGCCGCTGCCCCTCACCCAGGGCGAGATCCATTCCGCGGGGCACGCCATCGAGGTGCGCCTGTGCGCGGAGAATCCCGCGAACCAGTTCCTGCCGGAGGCGGGGCGCATCGGCGTGCTCGACGCGCCGCGGGAATCAGACGACGTGCGCCTCGACACCGGCGTGCGCGAGGGCGACGCGGTGAGCGTCTTCTACGACCCCATGATCGCCAAGCTCGTGGTCTGGGGAGACGATCGCGCCCAGGCGGCGCGGCGCATGGGATCGGCGCTCGCGGAGACCTCGATCCTCGGCGTGAAGACCAACCTCGCCTTCCTCGAGCGCGTGGTGGCCCATCCGGCGTTCCTCGCGGGCGATACCGACACCGGCTTCATCGAGCGGCATCGCACCGAGCTTTTGCCCCCACCGGGCGAGGTGCCGGTGGAGGCGCTCATCGCCTGCGCCGTGCGGGTATTCCTCGACGAGCGGCGCGCCCACGAGGGCGAGCCGCGCTCGCCGTGGAGCGACACCAGCGGCTGGCGCCTGAACCGGCCGGCGCTGCGGCGCATGGAGTTCCGCCTTCCCGATGGACGCGAGGTCGCGGTGGATGCGGAGCGGCGCGGCGATCACGCCGTCGCAAGCATCGCGGGCCGTCGCCACGAAGTGCGCATCGGACCGGCGGATGGCGATCGCCTCCAGATCGGGCTCGACGGCGAGACCTACTTCGCGCGCGTCTCGCGCCTGCGGGAAAAGCTCTCGGCGACGACGCCGCGAGGCCGCCACGAGGTCGAACTGGTCGACCCCTTCCACTACGAGCCCGCCGATGCGCTCCCCGACGCTCGCCTCACCGCCCTCATGCCCGGGCGCGTGGTGAAGGTGATGGCCGCCGAAGGCGAGAAGGTCGCAATGGGCCAGGCGCTCATGATCCTCGAGGCGATGAAGATGGAGCACACCATCGTGAGCCCGCGCGCGGGCGTCATCGAGCGCGTGGCCTTCCGCGAGAACGACCTGGTGCCGGCGGACGCGGTGCTGATCGCGTTTCGGGAATAGTCGCCCCGTCGATCCCGGGCGCCCCGGGCCCGCTCACTCCTTCAGTGGATGCGCAAGCGGCTTGCCGTCGAGCCAGGCGAGCAGGTTCGCCACCACGCCCGGCCCGAACTTGCTGAACACGGGATCGTTCACGAATCCCAGGTGGGGAGCGAGTACCACGTTGTCGCGCTTCACGAGCGCGAAATCCGCGGGCAGCGGCTCGTCGTCGTAGACGTCCAGGGCCACCATGCCGGGACGACCGGCGTCCAATGCGGCGGGCAGCGCGGCCATGTCGATCAGCGCCGAGCGCGCGGTGTTCACGAGGATGGAGTCGGGCCGCATGGTGGCGAGTCGCGCGGCGTCCAGGAGCTTGCGCGTCTCCGGCGAGGGCACCAGGTGCAGGCTCACCACCTTCGAGGTGGAGAGCAGCTCCTCGAGCGTCACCGATTTCGCGCCGCCTTTCTCCGCCCGCTCCGGCGTCATGTGCGGGCTCCAGGTGACCACCTCCATGCCGAAGGCCTTGCCGATCTGCCCCACCTTCGAGCCGATGCTGCCGTAGCCGATCACGCCCAGGCGTTGCCCCGCGAGGACCACCGGGAGCCCTTTCCCATCGCGCCACTGTCCCCGGCGCACGAGGGCCAGGTACGCTTCGAGGCGCTTGGCGGCGGCGAGGATCAGCGCCCACGTGAGCTCCGTGGTGCTGTCCTTCGAGGTTCCCATCTCGGTGTGGCCGACGGGGATGCCGCGCGCGGCGAGCGCGGCGGTATCGAGCTGCGTGTTGCGGGCACCCGTGAACATGAATACCTTGAGCTTCGGTAGCTTCGCGATCAGGTCCGCCTTGAAGGGCGTGCGGTCGCGCACGACGACGATCGCCTCGGCATCGACGATCGCGTCCATCAACGCCTGGCCCCGCAAGCGCTCGTGGCGCACGTGGACCTCGCAGCGCGCATCGACGGCGCTCCAATCCGCGGTCTTGCGCAGCAGTTGCTCGTAGTCGTCGAGGACCACCACCTTCGGACGCGCGCTCATGGCCGCGCTCCTTCGCAGAGGGCACGCACGTCCTTCGCGCCGCCGATCTTCCAGCAGGCCGCGATCAACGCATCCGCCTTCGCCTTCCCGATGACGGGGTCGGCGAGGCCATGGAATTTCCCTTCCAGGTCCGCGTCGCTCATGGGCTTCTCCAGGGATCCGATGGCATGCTCGACGAACACGTGCTCCTTGCGCCCGTTGCCGAGGATCACCGTCACGTCGGCGGAAGCCTCGCGGATCGACTCGTCCGGCGTGGCGACCACCTTGCGCCTGAGCACAACTACGTCCTCGCGCCGCACGATCTCGTCGGTGTATTCAGTCTCCCCCGCGCGCCCGAACAGCAGGCCCAGCGCGAAGCCATGATAGACGCTGAACTTCCCGTGCAATCCGTCCTGGGGCTCCTTCTTTCCGGTGAGCTCGAGCACCAGGGGATGCACCTTGAGCTCCACCCGCTCGACATCCTCGGCCTTCACGCCACGCGCGCGAAGCTGGCTCGCCGCGTCGATCGCGGGATGGATGACGATGCCGCACGCGAACGGCTTGTAGGTATTGAACGAGATCTCGAATCGTTGGCCCAGCGCGTCCGTGATCTCGTTCCAGTCGCATTTCGTGGAAACCACCTGCGCGTACCCTCGCGGCGCCTCGATCGCCTTCGGGCTCGCGGTAAATCCGTTCTTCGCCAGCAGCGCCGACATGAGCCCCGCCCGTGCCGCCCCGCCGGGATGGAAGGGCTTGGTCATGGTGCCGAACTGCTCGCGCATGCCGATGGGCTGGGAAGCCGCGATGCCCAGCGCCCACGCCGTGTGCTGCTCGTCCAGCTTGAGCAGGCGCGCGCACGCCGCCGCACCGCCGAGCGTGCCGGTCGATCCCGTGATGTGCCAGCCCCGGTCGTAGTGATCGGGATACATCATGTTGCCGATGCGGCATTCCACGTCCACCCCCAGCACCAGCGCGTCGATGAGCTCGCGCCCCGATGCGCCGGTCACCTCCGCCAGCGCGAGGAGCCCCGACGCTACGGGACCGGCGGGATGGATCACCGTCTTCAGGTGCGTATCGTCGAAATCGAAGGTGTGGGACGTTATGCCGTTCACCAGCGCCGCACTCGCCATGTCCACCCGGTCGGAGCGGCCGAGGATGCTCGACTGCGCCGGGGGCTGGAGCATGCGCACCGCTCCCAGCGCCGCCACGGCCGATTCGTGCCTTGCCGCGCCTACCGCGCAGCCGACCCAGTTGAGGAACGTGCGATGGGCCTCGTGGTCCACGGCGTCGCTCCAGCCTCGCGAAGGATGGTTCGCCACGAATTTCGCGAGGATTCGGGTGATGGGAGGGGCGTTCGCGTCGGCGGCGACCGGCTGGTTGCGGGCCATGGAGTCATTCCTACGTGGGATCGAGCGAGCGATTATAATTTGATCGGGGTGCTAAAGACTGTTGGAGCGGACGCTTCGCGCCGCTCAACAGCCGAGCGGGGCGATTTCGAGATAGAAACACGCCGCGCCGATCGACGGCCGACCGGGGCTGTTCAAACGCAGCAGATTCAAGGCCCAACCAGAAGATTCGAGGAGAAACACCATGGCAGCAAATCCCCAACCGAAATCCAGCGCCGTTCCGACGGTCAAGCTGCTCATCGACGGCCAGTTCGTCGAATCGAAGGCCCGCGAGTGGCGCGACGTGGTGAATCCGGCGACCCAGGAAGTCCTGGCGCGGGTGCCGATGTGCGGCGCCGACGAGGTGGACCAGGCGGTCCAGTCCGCGGCGGCGGCGTTCAAGACGTGGCGCAACGTGCCGATCGCGGCGCGCGCGCGGGTCATGCTGAAGCTCCAGGAACTGATCCGGCGCGACATGAAGAAGCTCGCCGCCGCGCTCACCCGCGAGCAGGGCAAGACGCTCCCCGATGCCGAGGGCGACGTCTTCCGCGGGCTCGAGGTGGTCGAGCACGCGTGCTCCATCGGCACGCTCACCCTGGGCGAGATCGCCGAGAACGTCGCGGGCGGGGTCGACACCTACTTCATCCGCCAGCCCATCGGCGTGTGCGTGGGCATCACGCCGTTCAACTTTCCCGCGATGATCCCCTTGTGGATGTTCCCCATGGCGATCGTGTGCGGCAACACCTTCGTGCTCAAGCCCTCGGAGCAGGACCCGATGACGCCGATGCTGCTGGCGGAGCTCGCGATCGAGGCCGGCGTGCCGGCGGGCGTGCTCAACGTGGTGCACGGCGGCAAGGAATCCGTGGATGCCCTCTGCGTGCATCCGGAAGTGAAGGCGGTTTCCTTCGTGGGCTCGTGCCACGTGGGCGATCACGTCTACAAGCTCTCGAGCCACCACGGCAAGCGGGCGCAATGCATGATGGGCGCCAAGAACCACGCGGTGATCATGCCCGATGCGAACAAGGAGCAATCCCTGAACGCCCTGGTGGGCGCGGGATTCGGCGCCGCGGGCCAGCGCTGCATGGCGACCTCGGTCGCGGTGATGGTGGGGGAAGCCAACCAGTGGATCCCGGACATCGTGGCCAAGGCGAAGACGCTCAAGCTGAACGCCGGCACCGAGAAGGGCGCGGACCTGGGTCCGCTCATCTCGAAGCAGGCGAAGGAGCGGATCGAGGGCCTGATCGAGCAGGGTGTGAAGGAAGGTGCCCGGCTCGAGCTCGACGGCCGCCACCCGAAGGTCCCCGGCTACGAGAATGGCAATTTCATGGCGCCCACCATCTTCTCGGGCGTGAAGCCGCACCACAAGGTCTACACCACCGAGATCTTCGGCCCGGTGCTGGTGATCGTGAGCGTGGATACCCTGGACGAGGCGATCGAGCTCATCAACGCGAACCCGTACGGCAACGGCACGGGGATCTTCACCCAGTCGGGTGCGGCGGCGCGCAAGTTCCAGAACGAGGTGGACGTGGGACAGGTGGGCATCAACGTCCCGATCCCGGTGCCGGTGCCCTACTTCAGCTTCACCGGCTCCCGCGGCTCGAAGCTGGGGGACCTGGGCCCCTACGGCAAGCAGGTGGTCCAGTTCTACACCCAGGTGAAGACGGTCACCGCGCGCTGGTTCGACGACGCGACGACCAGCCCCGGCATCCACACGACGATCAGTCTCAAGTGAAGCCCATGAAAATAGGTTTCATCGGACTCGGGCACATGGGTAATCCCATGGCCCGCAACCTCGCGAAGCACGGCCACGCATTGAAGGTCTACGACGTGGTGCCGGAGCTTGCGAGGAAGTTGGCCGAGCAGGGCTGCGAGGTCGCCACCTCCGCCGTCGATTGCGCGCGCGGCGTGGAGATGGTGGTGACGATGCTGCCCTCCTCGCCCCACGTGCGCTCGGTCTACCTGGGCGAGTATGGGGTGCTCGCGGCCATCGCCCCGGGCACGCCGATCGTCGACTGCTCCACGATCGATCCCCTCACGGCGCGGGAAGTTGCGATGGATGCGAAGGCCAAGGGCTGCCCGATGATCGACGCGCCGGTCTCCGGCGGCGTGGCCGGCGCGGAAGCCGCCACCCTCACTTTCATGGTCGGCGGGGACGTTCCGGACTTCGAGCGTTCGAAGGCGGTGCTCCAATGCATGGGCAAGAACGTCGTGCATTGCGGAGGCTCGGGCAACGGGCAGGTGGCCAAGATCTGCAACAACATGATGCTCGCCATCGAGATGATCGCCACCGCCGAAGGCATGACCCTCGCCGCCCAGCTCGGCATGGATCCGAAGGTCTTCGCCTCCATCGTGAACACCTCGAGCGGCCGCTGCTGGAGCTCCGACACCTACAATCCCTTCCCCGGCGTGCTCGAGAACGTGCCCGCGTCGCGCGACTACGCGGGAGGCTTCGGCGCCGACCTGATGCTGAAGGACCTCACCCTCGTCACCGACGCCGCCAAGTCGGCGCGGCAGCCCGTGCTGCTGGGCGCCCTCGCGCAGCAGATCTACCAGAAGCATTCGGTGGACGGCCACGGCGGCAAGGACTTCTCCAGCGTGATCCTGCAGTACATGAAGGCATGATCCACCACCGCCGGCAAGGCCATACCGCTTTCATCACCATCGACAACCCGCCGGCGAACACCTGGACGCCGGAGGGCCTGGGGGAGCTCGAGGCCCTGCTCGCAACACTCGACGGCGACCGCGGCGTGTACGCGGCGGTGCTCACCGGGACGGGAGAGAAGTTCTTCTCCGCGGGCGCGGACCTGAAGAGCTTCCAGGGCGACAAGGCGTTCGCGCGCCATTTCATCGCCCGCTTCGGCGCCGCGTTCGACGCGCTGATGAACGCGCGCTTCGTCACGATCGCGGCGATCAACGGCTACGCCATGGGCGGCGGCCTCGAGTGCGCCCTCGCCTGCGACCTGCGCATCGCGGAAGCCCACGCGCAGATGGCGCTGCCGGAGCCCGCGGTGGGCCTGCTGCCCGCCGGCTGCGGCACCCAGGTGCTGCCGTGGCTCGTGGGGGAAGGCTGGGCCAAGCGCATGATCCTCGCCAACGAGCGCGTGGACGCGGCCACGGCGCTGCGCATCGGGCTCGTGCAGGAAGTGGTGGACAAGGGGAAGGCGCCCGGCGCCGCGGCCGCGATGGCCGAGCGCGTGGCGACGCTTTCGCCGCGCGCCCTCGAGTACTGCAAGTCGCTCATCCACAACGCGCGCAACGGCATTCCGCTGCGCGCCGGACTCGCCCTCGAGCGCGAGCGCTTCATCGATCTCTTCGACCACGGCGACCAGGCCGAGGGCGTCCAGGCGTTCCTCGAGAAGCGCAAGCCCGAATGGAAGAACGACTGACCGCGGCGGGCGGCGAGCTCCTCGCCCACGTCCGCGGCAAGGTGGCGACGGTCACCCTCAACCGTCCGTCGTCGTTGAACGCCCTGTCGATGGGCATGCTCGAAGGTCTCGCGGCGTGGCTCCACGCCTGGGAGCGCGACGACCGCATCGGCACCGTCGTCCTGCGGGGCGCGGGCGAGAAGGCCTTCTGTGCCGGGGGCGACATCCGCGCCCTGCACGCGAGCTTCGTCGCGGGCACGCAGGAGCACCACGCATTCTTCGAGGCGGAATACGCGCTCGACTATCGCATCCACACCTATCCCAAGCCCGTCGTCGCGGTGGTCGACGGCATCGTGATGGGCGGCGGCATGGGGCTCGCCCAGGGCGCGGGCCTGCGCATCGCCGGCTCGCGCACGAAGATGGCGATGCCCGAGACCGCGATCGGCCTCTTTCCCGACGTGGGCGGAAGCTACTTCCTCTCGCGCCTTCCGGGGCGCCTCGGCGCCTACCTGGGCCTCGTCGGTCCCACGATCGACGCGGCCGATGCGATCTACTGTGGGCTCGCCGACCTCTACGTGGGAGCCACGCCGCAGGCCGCCGGCGCGCTGGAAGCGCTGCGCCCCGCCATCGACCGGCATTTCGCCCACGATTCCGTGCCGGCGATCGCCGCTTCCCTCGAGTCCGAGGAGCTCCCGCAATTCCGCGAATGGGCACGCACGACCCGCGCCCTCCTCGACAAGCGCTCGCCCACCATGCTCGCCGTGACCCTCGAGCAGTTGAAACGCGGTGCCACGCTCTGCCTCGCCGATTGCTTCCGCATGGAGCTGAACCTGATCCACGGCTGCTTCGAGCAGGGCGACTTCGTCGAAGGCATCCGCGCGCTCATCGTGGAGAAGGACATGAGCCCGCACTGGCATCCCGCGCGGTTGAGCGACGTCGAACGCTCTTCGGTGGATGCCTTCTTCGCTCCGCGCTGGGCTCCCGCCGAGCATCCCCTCGCCTTCCTGTCATGAAAAGGAAATCATGAAACTCGCCACCTTCTCCCCCCTGCCCTCGGGTGAACCACGCCCGGGACTCGTCGTCGACGACAGGCGCATCGTGGATATTCCCGCCGCCCTCGGGGCCGATGCCGACACCGCCACGATGCTCGGCATCATCCGCGCGGGCGCGCCCCTGCTCGCGCGGCTGCGGGAGCTCGCCGGGAAGCCGCCCGTGGCGTCCCTGGCGCTTGCCGACGTGAAATTGCACGCGCCGATCCCGCGCCCGGCGAAGAACGTCTTCTGCGTGGGGTGGAACTACCTCGAGCATTTCGAGGAGGGTGCGAAGAAGCTCCAGGACAACCGGGAACTGCCGAAGTGGCCGGTCTTCTTCAGCAAGGCCGTGACGGCGGTCACGGGCCCCTACGACCCCGTGCCTTTCGACGGGAAGATCTCCACGTCCCTCGACTGGGAAGTGGAGCTGGGCGTCGTGATCGGCACCGGTGGCAAGGACATTGCGGAGGCCGACGCGATGCGCCACGTCTTCGGCTACACCGTCATCAACGACGTGTCGTGGCGCGACCTGCAGCGCCGCCACGGCGGCCAGTGGCACAAGGGCAAGAGCCTGGACGGCACCTGCCCCATGGGCCCGTGGATCGTGACGGCCGATTCCCTCGCGCCGGATAACCTGCGGGTGGCCTGCCGCGTGAACGGCGTCACCAAGCAGGAATCGAACACGAAATTCCTCTACTTCAAGCTGCCGCGGCTGATCGGCGACCTGTCCATGGGGATGACCCTCGAGCCCGGGGATGTGATCTCCACGGGCACCCCCGAGGGGGTGGGCTTCGCCCGCACGCCGCCCGAATTCATGAAGCCCGGCGACCTGCTGGAAACCGAGATCGAGGGCATCGGCGTGATGCGCAATCCCATCGGGTGATGCGCGCGGGCGGCGCACGGACTAGAATGCCGCGAATGACGAACAAGCGCAGGGTGAGCGCATGGTGAGCAAGATCCCGCCGGGACGGACCGTCCTCGCCCGGATGGCGATGTACCGCCGGCTTTCGGGCTTCTCCCCGGTGCGCGGGAGCTACGCGGGCAAGTTCGCCCTCGCCGCCTTCGTGGGCCTGCTGGTGCCGCTCGCGATCTTCATCCTCTACCTCCTCGTGGCACGGGCCGACTGGCAGAGGATGTACCCGGTGCTGGCCGCCCTGGTGCTCGCCTCCTTCACGGGCTTCCTCGGCACGCTCTGGATCCTGAAGGAGCTCCTCGTCCCAATCGACCTCACCGCCGAAGCCCTGCGCGACTACATCGACCGGCGCAAGGTCCCCGACTTGCCGATCGACTTTCCCGACCGCGCCGGGCGGTTGATGGAGGGAACCCAGTACACGCTCACCCAGCTGCACGAGACCATCAACCGCCTGGAGCGCGTCTCCGATACCGACGAGCTCACCGGGATCTACAACCGCCGGGCCGGCGAGAAGCGCCTGGCCGAGGAAGTGGCGCGGGCCGAACGCGACCTGCAGACGTTCCAGATCGCCTTCTTCGACATCAACGACTTCAAGGGCCTGAACGACCGCTTCGGCCACAGCGCGGGAGACGCGTGCATCTCGCACCTGGCGGCGCTGCTGCAGCTGAACACCCGCCGGGGCGACTGGGTCGTGCGCTGGGGCGGCGACGAGTTCGTGGTGGGCCTGCATCGCAACCGGGCGCTCAAGATGGTCATGGGGCGCATCGTGGACGCGATCGAGACGAGCCCGTGCGAGATCTCGCCGGGACTGGAGCTGCGCGTGCGGGTGAGCTGCGGCGTGGCCGACTACCGCTTCGGCAGCGGCGCCACCGGGGTGATGGCCGATGCCGACGCGGCGATGTACGCCGCCAAGGAGTTCTCCCGCGGCGACGGCCAGTCCCACGTGTGCTATCGAAGCGAGCTGGACCTGCCGGAACGCAAGCCCAAGCCCGCGGGCACGGCCCTGCCCGCCTAGGCAAGCGCCCTAGAGCAGCGCGTCCTCCACCGCGAGCACGCTGTCCGCCCCGCGCATGGCGACCATGGCGAGCCCCATCGCCCGGGGCAGGATGTGGTCGGCGTAGAAGCGCGCCGTGAGCACCTTGCCGCGCAGGAATGTCGCGTCTCCCCCGCCCGATTCGAGCTGGCGCGCGGCGATGAGCGCCGAGCGCGCCATCATCCAGCCGCCGCACGTGATCCCCATCAGCTCGAGGTAGTACACCGACGCCGAGGCCACGGCAGCCGGATTCGCGCCGTAGGTCGCGACGATCCATTGCGTGGTCTCCTTGAGACGCGCCACGGCCGAGGAGAAGCGATCGGCGATCGTCGCGAGGTGCATGTTCTTCGTGTCCGGCAGCTGGGCGGCGAGCGCCTCCATCTCGGCGATGACCGCGTAGGCCGTGCGCCCTGCCTCGCGGCCCACCTTGCGGCCCACGAGGTCGTTGGCCTGGATGCCCGTGGTGCCTTCGTAGATCGTCGTGATGCGCGCATCCCGCAGGTGCTGCGCCGCGCCCGTCTCCTCGATGAATCCCATGCCGCCGTGCACCTGGATGCCCAGGGAGGCGATCTGCACGCCGTTCTCGGTGCTCCATCCCTTCACCACGGGCACGAGCAGGTCCACGAGGGCCTGGCTGCGGCGGCGCTCCTGCTCGTCGGGGTGGTGGTGCGAGCGGTCGAGCACCGCCGAGGTCCAGTAGGCGAGCGCGCGCATCGCCTCCGTGAGGGATTTCATCGTGAGCAGCATGCGCTTCACGTCGGGATGCTGGACGATGGGTGCCGTCTTCACGCCCGCGGCTCCCCCGACGGGCTTGCCCTGCAGCCGCTCCCGGGACCAGGCAAGAGCCCGCTGGTAGGCGCGCTCCGAGATCGCCACGCCTTCGAGGCCCACGGACAGGCGCGCGGCGTTCATCATGATGAACATGTACTCGAGGCCGCGGTTGGCCTCGCCCACCAGGTACCCCACGGCGCCTTCCTTCTCGCCGTAGATCATGACCGCGGTCGGGCTCGCGTGGATGCCCAGCTTGTGCTCGATGGAGGCGCACTTCACGTCGTTGCGCGCTCCGGGAGTGCCGTCGGCGTTCACGAGGACCTTGGGCACCACGAAGAGCGAGATGCCCTTGACGCCCTCGGGTGCGCCTTCCACGCGCGCGAGCACCATGTGCACGATGTTGTCGGTGTAGTCGTGCTCGCCGTAGGTGATGAAGATCTTCTGGCCGAACAGGCGATAGGAGCCGTCCTTGCCCGGCACCGCCTTCGTGCGCACGAGCGACAGGTCGCTCCCGGCCTGGGGCTCCGTGAGGTTCATGGTGCCGGTCCATTCGCCCGACACCATCTTCGGCAGGAAGCGGCGCTTGAGCTCCTCGGAAGCCACGGAGTCGATGGCCTCGATGGCGCCCTGGGTGAGCATCGGGCAGAGCTTGAACGCGAGGTTGGCCGCCCCCCACATCTCCTCCACGGGCGTGGCCACGAGGTGGGGCAGGCCCTGGCCGCCGAACTGCTGCGGGGCGAGGATGTTGCCCCACCCTGCCTTCACGTATTGCCAGTACGCGTCGCGGAACCCCGCCGGCATGGTGACGCTTCCGTCCTTGCAGACGGCGCCGCTGCGATCGCCCGAGGCATTGAGGGGAGACAGGACTTCGGAGGCGACCTTGGCCGCTTCCTCGAGGATCGCGTCCACCACGTCCTCGGTGACTTCCTCCCATCCGGGAAGCCCGTTGACCTGGTCGAGGCCGACCACGTGCTTCAGCACGAACTGCATGTCCTTGATGGGTGCGACGTACTCGGCCATCGTGGGGCTCCTGTCGCTAGATTTTCGCGGTGAGCTCCGGGACGATCTGGAACAGGTCGCCCACCAGCCCGTAGTCGGCCACCTGGAAGATGGGCGCTTCCGGGTCTTTGTTGATCGCGACGATCACCTTGCTGTCCTTCATGCCCGCCAGGTGCTGGATCGCCCCCGAGATGCCCACGGCGATGTAGAGCTACGGAGCCACAATCTTTCCCGTCTGCCCGACCTGGCAGTCGTTGGGCACGAAGCCGGCATCCACCGCCGCGCGAGACGCCCCGATGGCCGCTCCCAGCTTGTCGGCGAGCGCCTCCAGCATCTTGAAGTTCTCGCCGCTCGCGAGCCCGCGTCCCCCCGATACCACGCGCCGCGCTCCGGCGAGCTCGGGCCGCGCCGATTTCGTGAGCTCCTGGGAGAGCACCTTCGATTGCTGCCGGTCGGGGCCCGCCGGCGCGCTCTCCACCGGCGCGGACCCGGTGGCGGGGGCCGCGTCGAAGCCCGTGGCGCGCACCGTCACCACTTTCACCGCGTCCGCCGATTGCACCGTCGCGAAGGCGTTGCCGGCGTAGATCGGCCGCACGAACGTGTCGGGGGATTCCACCGCCGAGATTTCGGAAATCTGCGCCACGTCGAGGAGTGCCGCCACCCGCGGCATGATGTTC
>JAAOZZ010000009.1 GCA_012274175.1 Betaproteobacteria bacterium | reverse complement strand
GTCCAGTTGCGGGCGCTGAAGTCGAGCTCCATCGTCTTGCCCACGGGCTTCATCAGCAGGTTCCACGCGTCACCCTTGAGGACCGCCTGGCGCAGGGCGCCGTCGCGCGTGAAATCGAGCGTGGCGTCGAAGGGATCGAGCGCAGGCTTCACGTCGAGCTTGACCCCCCTCAGGCGGATCTCGCCGATCTCGCCCGCCTGGGTCTTGCCCTCCACGCGTCCCCAGGTGGGGATGCGCTTCACCGCGTCGGACGACAGCGTCACGTTGTCCAGCTCAACGGAGTTGATGGCGAGGCGGTCGCCGAAGAGCGTGCTGATGTCCAGGTAGATGCGCCCGTTGGTGGCCTTGGCGTCGAGCAGCTTGCCCACGGCCACGTTCTCGACGTTGAGGTGCGGCGTGGGAAGCAGGCGGAAGGTGAGCGAGGCGATCGAGACGTCGTCGTGCAGCCAGCCCGACATCGCGTGCTCGACCTTCACGGCGTAGGGCCGCAGCGGGATCACGTGCAGCGCGACGAGACCCAGGATCACCACGGCCGCCACGCTGTAGAAGACGGTCTTGGCGAGGCTGCCGCGCCGGCGCGCGGCGCGCCGGCGCACCGACGGAGTCTCGGGCGCGACTTCGTCGGCCTCGACCTTGGTGCGCAGCACGTCGGCGATCTCCCGCGCCCTGCGCGCCTGATCGTTGCGGATGCGGTCGTCCTCGTCCTTCTCGGCCTTGACCTTCGCCTGCATGTAGGCCTTGGCCTGCGCCTTGCCCTCGATCTCGGCGCGCTTCTCCATGTCCGCCTCGATCTCGGCCTGCACCTTGACGCGCGTGTCCTCGGCGATCGTCTCGCGGGCGCGCGCCTCGATGCGCGCGCGCATCTCGGCCTCCTGCTTGGCCTTGCGCTCCTCGTCGAGGTTCGCCTGCAGCTCGCGCTCGCGGCGCTCGCGCTCCTCGGCCTCGATCTTGGCGCGCGCTTCCGCCTCGTGCTTGCCACGGCGCTCGACCTCCAGGCGTTGCGCGGTCTCCTGGTGCTCGCGCTCCCTCGCCTGGGCCTCGAGCGCGGCTTCCTCCGCCTTGCGGCGCAGGTGGCGCGTTTCCTCCTCGGCCTTGATGCGCGCCTCGGTCTCGGCGGCCGCCCGGGCTTCCGCCTGGGCGCGCAGCTTCGCTTCCTGGTCGGCGCGCGCGCGGGAGTCGCGCTCCGCCTTGGCGCGGGCCTCCGCCTCGGCGCGGGCGATGGTCTCGCGCTCCTCGCGCAGCCGCTCCTCGAGCTCGGCCTTCGCCGCGAGCTTGGCCTCCGCCATGATCTGCGCGTGCACCTCGGCCCGCGTCTTCTCCTCGACTTCGTTGCGCATCAGCTCTTCCATCTCGGAGCGGATGCGCAACTCGATCTCCTCCTTCAGGCGGGCCCGCAGCTGCTGCTCGGCGCTGTTGGCCTCCACAGCCTGCTTCTTGACGGCGGCCTCCGCTTCGGCGCGCGCGCGGGCGAGCGCCTGGGCTTCGGCTTCGGCGCGGGACCGGGCCTCGGCGAGGGCGCGGGCTTCCTTCTCCGCCTTCTCGCGCAGCTCCAGGAGCCTGCGGCTCTCGGCCTCTTCCTTGACCTTCTGCTCCGAGGTGAGCCGCGCCTGCTGCTCGGCGAGGGAGCGCTTGCGCGCCTCTTCCTCGCGCATCTTCGTTTCAAGCTCCATGCGGGCGCGCTCGCTCGCTTCCTTGGCGCGGCGCGCCTGCTCCATCGCCTTCTGCTCGGCCTCGACCTTGGCGCGCGCCTCGGCCTCGAGCTTGGCGCGGGATTCGGCCTCGGACTTCGCCCGGGCGCGAGCGGCGACCTGGGCCTGCTCGCGGGCGCGCTTGTCCGTTTCCGCCTTCTCCTGCTGGCGCACGAGCTCGCTGATGTCGTTCGCGGCCCCCGGGATGACGCGCTGGGTGCTCGCCGGCATCTTGCCCGGAGCGGTGAAGTCGAAGTCGTCCTCGCCCGCGAACGGGTCGGCTTCCTCCTTGCGCACCTGGAAGATGCGCGCGTAGCCGTCCTTGGTAAGCGTGTTGAGCGCTTTCTCGAGCGAGGGCTTGTCCATGTCGGCCTTTTCCATGATCTGGCCGAAATTCGACTTGCCGTCGATCAGCTTGAGGATCCGCATGAGATCCTTCGAAAGCGAGGCGGACTTCTGGTTGACCTGCGTGATGCCCTTCGCGGTCTTCGTGAAAACCGTATTGCGATCCATCGAGCTCCCCGCCTGTTCGCGCTCCCTGTGTCCAATAATGGCATGAATTCAGGATGTTGGAAAATTGCGTCGGACACGTCGTACAAGTGCAAGCGAGAACCGCGGGCGCGAACCGCGGTCCGACCGGCGTGGGTTGTCGTCTGAGACGCTGGCCCGTGCGTTAATGTAAGCGTGTTCGAATCGTCCCCGTACGCAAACCAGCCCGTGCCGATAGATAAGGTGAAACCCATGCGAGCTCTCGCATTGCTGCTCTTCTCGATCTCGGCAGCTATTGCATTTCCCGCTCCCGCGCAGGATGCGCCGACCCGCGTCGGGCGCCTCGCGTGGGTCGAGGGCGGCGTCTCCGTCTACCAAGACCCCGAGGTGGGCTGGGACGAGGCATTCGTGAACCTGCCCCTCACTTCGGAAAACTCCGTGTGGACCGATCCGGGGGCGCGCGCCGAGGTCAACGTGGGCGCTACCGCGCTGCAGCTCGACGAGGCCACCCAGCTCGACGTGGCGCACATCGACGAGGACGGCACCGAAGCCAACCTCGAGAGCGGGTCGCTCTCGGTGCGCGTGCATCACTGGGAGGCGGGACGGTTCCTGCGCATTTCCACGCCCGAGGCGCGCTTCAGCCTGCTCGCCGCGGGACGTTACCGCATCGACGTGGATCCGGAAGGCGGAGAGGCGCGGCTCACCGTGTTCAGCGGCGCTGCGCAGCTCGAGTCGTCGCGGGGCGCCGTGCGGGTGGCGGCGGGGCGCACCCTGCGCGTCTTCGGAGGGCCTTCGCCTTCGTACGCATTCGAGGCGGCGCAAAGCGACGAATTCGATCGCTGGGCGCTCGCGCGCGATGCGCAATGGACCGAGCGCGTCGTGACCCGCTACCTCTCGTCCGACATGACCGGCTACGAGGACCTGGACCGGTACGGCGAATGGACGAACGACGCCGACTACGGCGCCGTCTGGTTCCCGACGCGCGTCGGCGCCGATTGGGTGCCATACCGGGATGGCCATTGGGCGTGGGTGCGTCCGTGGGGCTGGACCTGGATCGACGACGCGCCCTGGGGCTACGCGCCGTTTCACTACGGCCGGTGGGTGCAGGTCCGCGATCGCTGGGCCTGGAGCCCGGGGGCGCGCGCGGCCCGTCCGGCCTGGGCGCCCGCGCTCGTCGCCTGGGTCGGAGGCGCCAACTGGAGCGTGAGCATCGGTTCCGGTGCCGCCGCGCCGGTGGTCGGCTGGTATCCGCTCGCGCCATGGGAGCGCTACGAGCCCTGGTACCGCGCGAATCCGGCGTACGTGACCCGCGTGAACCGCGAGGTGCGCGCGCGTCCGCCGCGGCAGGTGGAAAGCCGCCAGGACTGGCGCAACTGGAACCGGGACCGCGGCGCCACCGTCGTGCGGCGGGAGGCACTCGTCGAGCGCCGTCCGATCGCGCAGGCCGTCGTGCCGGTGAAGCCGCAAGTCGTGCAAAGCCAGCCCTTCGCGCGGCCCGCCTCGACGCCGCGCGCGAGCGACGCGCGGATCTCTTGTTCCAGCCCTCCCGCGCAGGCGACCACGGTCCATTTGCCCTGCGCCAGGGCCTGCTCGGTGAGGTCGCCCGCTACCACCGCGAACGGAATGCACTCGGCGGCGAGCGCGGTCTCCAGC
>JAAOZZ010000103.1 GCA_012274175.1 Betaproteobacteria bacterium | reverse complement strand
TGGAACTGGTAGTCCGGATGTCCGCTTTTGGGAGTTTGCGCTACAAGGACACGGCGGCCATAAAAGTTGCGCCTGCACTACCGCCGGATAGAGTGGCGCCCCGAACACGAATCGAACGTGCGACCTGCCCCTTAGGAGGGGGCTGCTCTATCCACTGAGCTACCGGGGCGCTGCGGCGAAATTATCTCACGCGGGGGAGGGCGGATCGTGCCGCTTCCTGGCCGACGGTCGCGAAAGCGCCCGCCGCAGGTAGCCGATCTTGTGGCTGCGCTCGATGCGCGAGGCGAATCGCGGGAAATCCAGCTGGAAGCGTTGCGCAAGATCCCTGGCCCGCTCGTGGATCGCCTTCCAGCTCGGTTTCGCGACACCCGCGTTGAACGCAAGCGCGATCTCGTTGCCTTCGCCCTCCACCGGCACCAGCAGCACGTTGTCCGAGAAGGCCCGGGCCATCATCGCGAGGTGGTCCCGGCGTTCGGCGCGCGTGCCGGCGAAATTGGACACCATGATGCCGTCCTCCCGCAGCCGGGAGCGGACCTGATCATAGAACGTGGCGCTGCGGATCGAGGGGGGGATGCCGCCGTGGTCGAAGGCGTCGGCGATCACGACGTCGTAGGTCTTGTGGGTCGACTCCACGTACTTCGCGGCGTCGCCCTGGATCACGTCGAACCGGTGAGAGGGCGGCGGAACGCAGAAGTATTCCCGCAGCGCGATCACGTCGGCATCGATCTCGACGGCCTCCACGCGCGCGGCAGGCAAGTGCCGGTAGCAGTACTTCGCGAGCGAGCCGCCCCCGAGGCCCAGCATGAGGATCCTGCGCGGATCGGGGCGGAACAGCAGGAAGCTCATCGCCTTCCTGGTGTAGAGCAGGTCCAGGGCCCACGGATCGTCGAGGCGCATGCGGCTCTGGATGGAATGGAGCGACAGGTAGAGGGTCCGGCCTTCCGCATTCTCGCCGATGAAGGGCTTGCGGTAGTCGCCCTTGAGGATCGCGTCCAGCAGGGCGCGGCGATTGGCGAGCGGGGACTCCATCACGCGGATCGTCTCGCCGATCTCGGGCGCCGCCGGCAGGTCGATCAGCGCGGGCTTGCCCGGCTCGCGGATGTGTCGAAAGCGATGCTTCACACCGAAACTCCCGCCAGTATCAGTATCCCCAGCGTGGCGAAGAGCGCCGCCGCCACGTACCGGATGGCCTTCAGGGGGAGCTTCCGCGATGCGCTTCCGCCCAGCAGCACCGCGGGCACGTCGGCGATCAGCATGCCCGTGGTGGTCCCCGCGACGACGGCCACGATGCTGTCGAACCGCGCCGCGAGCGCCACGGTGGCGAGCTGCGTCTTGTCGCCGATCTCCGCGAAGAAGAACGCCACCGTTGTGACCGCGAAAACGCCGAAACGTCCCATCGTGCCCGCGTCCTTCTCCTCGAGCTGGTCCGGCACCAGGGCCCAGGCCGCGATCGCGAGGAAGGAAACGCCCAGGATCCAGCGCATGAGCGCGGGATCGACGGCGGTGCGGACCCATCCGCCGAGCAATCCGGCGAGGGTATGGTTGAACGTCGTGGCGACGAGGATGCCGGCGATGATCGGCACCGGGCGCTTGAATCGGGCCGCGAGGAGCAGGGCGAGGAGCTGGGTCTTGTCGCCGATCTCGCCGATGGCCACGACGAGGGTCGAGACGAGGAAGGTTTCCACAGGCGGGCCGAGTATAGCAGCGGCCCGCGGTTCGACGGCCCGCAGGCAAGGGGCTTGCGAAGTTCGATAATTCGAGTATTATCTAATCATGCAGACCGCCCGCGTCATCGCAGCCCTGGGGGCCCTGGCCCAGGAATCCCGCCTCGCGATCTACCGATTGCTGGTGGAGGCGGGGCCCACGGGATTGTCGGTGGGCGAGATCGGCGCTTCCCTCAAGGTGTCCCCGGCGACCCTCTCGTTCCATTTGAAGGAGCTCGCCCATGCCGGCTTGATCCAGGCGCGGCAGCAGGGGCGGTTCATCTATTACTCCGCGACGTACGACTACATGCGCAAGGTGCTGGGCTACCTCACGGAGAACTGCTGTGCGAGCGACGGCGTCGAGTGCCCGCCCGGCCGCGCGGCGAAATCCTGCGCGAAATCCTGCGCCAAACCGAAGACCTGACTCCAAGGAGCCAACGATGAAACGATTCCATGTCCACGTGGCGGTGCCCGACCTCGCGCAAAGCATCCGCTTCTATTCCACGATGTTCGGCGCCGAGCCCTCGGTGGTGAAGGACGACTACGCGAAATGGATGCTCGAGGACCCGCGCGTGAACTTCGCCATCTCCCAGCGCGGCGGCACGGTGGGCGTGAACCACCTGGGCTTCCAGGTGGACGAGGCGGGCGAGCTGGACGCGTTGCACACCCGGCTGCAGGCCGCCGACGCCGGAGTGACCGAGGAGAAGGACGTCTCGTGCTGCTACGCGCGCTCCGACAAGTACTGGGTGCAGGATCCCGCGGGCGTGCCCTGGGAATCGTTCCACAGCCTGGGGAGCGTTCCGTTCTTCCACGGCGAGGTGAAGGAAGCGGCTCCCGCGTGCTGCGGTTCGGCGCCGGAAGCCCAGCCCGGATCCCGTGCGCAACCCAAAGCGACCTGCTGCTCCTAGGAGACGTGCCATGGCGCAACAGGAATACAACGTGCTCTTCCTCTGCACCGGCAACTCGGCCCGCTCGATCATGGCCGAGGTGATGCTGAACCATCTCGGCCGCGGGCGCTTCCACGGCTATTCCGCCGGAAGCCACCCCGCGGGCAAGGTCAACCCGTTCGCGATCGAGGTGCTGGCCAATGCGGGCCTCTCGACCAACGGATTGCGAAGCAAGAACTGGGAGGAATACGCCCAGCCCGGCGCCGCGCAGATGGACTTCATCCTCACCGTCTGCGACAACGCGGCGGGGGAGATGTGCCCGGTGTGGCCCGGCAAGCCGATCACGGCCCATTGGGGTGTCGCGGACCCGGCGTCCGTGGAAGGCACCGACGAGAAGAAGCGCTCGGCGTTCCGCGAAGCGGCGACGATCCTGCGCCGCCGCATCGAGCTGCTGGTGAGCCTTCCGTCCGAAAAGCTCGACCGCATGTCCGCGAAGAAGCAGCTTACGGAGCTCGGCCGCTGGATGGCGCGGGAGAAGGATGTGAGCGCAACGTGACGTCGCGGCCGAGGGCCGAATCCGGCACCTCCTCGATGGCCATGGGCAGGTTCAGGCTGCGCCACAATCCCGCGGGATGCATGCCGCGGCGAACGAGGCGGGCGCCGATCATCGCGCCGATGCGCACGATGTCCGCCACCGGACGGAAGTGGCTGCGCCGTGCCGCGGGCGGGAAGATGCCCGGGATCGGTACCGCAACGCTTCGGATTCCGAGTTCACTCGCGGCGATCACGATCTCGCTTTCGAAGACGAATCGGCCCCACGAGACGTCTTCGTGCCGCAGCTGCTCCAGCAGCGTGGCCGGGTAGACGCGAAATCCCGATTGCGTGTCGGCGATGGGATCGCCCGCCGCCCAGGAAATCAGGAAGCGCGCGAGCTGGTTGGCGTAATAGCGGCTGGGCGGGAAGTTGCGCTTGTCGTGCAGGCGAGCGCCGATGACGATTCGCCGCGGGAAGCGGTCGGCCACCTGGAGCAGGCGAACGATGTCCTCCGGATGGTGCTGCCCGTCCCCGTCGAGGGTCACCACGCGCCTGGCGCCCTGCGCCATCGCGTGGTCCAGGCCGCGCCACAGGCTGGCGGCCTTGCCGAGGTTGCGCTCGTTGGTGAGCAAGGTGATCGGCAGGTTGGCGAGAGCGGCTCCCGTGCCGTCGATGGAACCGTCGTCCACGACGATCACGTGGGGCACGCGGGCCAGGGCGCGTTCGACCAGGCCGCGGATGGTGGCCACCTCGTTGTACGCGGGGATGAGGACGAAGGTGTGGGCAGGAGCGTGCACGGAGTTTTCGGCTCGTTTGCGATTCCCGATGGGGTCGAGATTAACCCGGATTGGTCCAGTCAGGGACCGTCACGCGCCGTTCGGATCGCGCGAATGTCCATCCGATCGCGATGCCGGCCGCGAAGTTGTAGCGTCGCTCCACCAGCGGGCTCGACGCGAAGGCGGCGCCTTGCAGGAAATCCTGCTTCACGAATCCGCCCACGAACCAGGGGCCGAAGCGCTTCGAGAGCGCGACGATCGCCTGCGCGCCGGAATAGCCTCCGTGCGCGTCGTAGGCGGGCCGTCCAGCGCGGGCGAATTCCGGTGCGACCCCGTAGTAATAGCCGTGGTTGCGGCGGTCGCCGAACAACACCCCGGCGACGAGGCCCAGGCGCCATCCCTGGTCCAGCCGCACATCGAGGCTCAGGTTGGGGTTGGCGACCCAGCCCGCGCCGTGGACCGAGCGCAGGTCGCTCGCGATCTGCGCTCGCACGGGCAGCCGCAGGCGCAGCGTCCGGCGCTGGGAATGCGCGAGGCGAAGATTGAGCGACGGCCCCAGCTCGACAGTGGGATCCAGGTCCGGCATGCCCTGGCGCACCGGATTGTCGCTGCTGCGCACGGGCACCGAGCCGTTCACCGACAATTCCACCTCGACGTGCTCGGATTGGAAGAGCAGTCCGCGCATTTTTTCCCGATCGACCTGGAGGAATTCGCCGCGGTAGGCGAATAGCGGCACCGGGAGGAAGTAGCTGCGTTGCTTGCTCGAGCCGCGGTAATCCGGAAAGGAGATCGCGGCGGCGCCGATGCCCAGCTCCCAGAGCGGCTGCTC
>JAAOZZ010000102.1 GCA_012274175.1 Betaproteobacteria bacterium | reverse complement strand
CGCGGCCATGACGGGCATCTACGACCGGGGACTCGAGCGCAACGCCGCCAACTACGCGGCGCTCACGCCGGTGTCCTTCCTCGCCAAGGCCGCGTACGTGTACCCGGAACGCACGGCGGTGATCCACGGCGCGGTGCGGCGCACGTGGCGCGAGACCTACGCGCGCTGCCGCCGCCTCGCCTCGGCGCTCGAGCGGCGCGGCATCGGGCGCGGCGACACGGTGGCGGCGATGCTTCCCAACGTGCCGCCCATGATCGAGCTGCATTTCGGCCCCGCGATGATCGGCGCGGTGCTCAACACCCTCAACACGCGCCTGGACGCCGAGGCGATCGCCTTCATGCTCGACCATGGCCAGGCCAAGGTGCTCTTCACCGACCGGGAATACTCCGCGACCGTGGGCAGGGCCCTCGCGCTCGCGAAGTCCCGGCCCCTGGTGGTCGACGTGGACGACGCGCTCTTCGCCGGAGGCGAGGCGCTGGGCGAGGTGGAGTACGAGTCGCTCCTCCGGGAAGGCGACCCTGATTTCCCGTGGCGCGCTCCCGCCGACGAATGGGAAGCCATCGCCCTCAACTACACCTCGGGCACCACGGGCAATCCCAAGGGCGTGGTGTACCACTACCGCGGCGCGTATCTCAACGCGATCAACAACATCCTCGACTGGTCGATGCCCAAGCACGCGGTCTACCTGTGGACGCTGCCCATGTTCCACTGCAACGGCTGGTGCTTCAACTGGACCATGGCCGCGGCGGCGGGCACCAGCGTGTGCCTGCGCCGCGTCGAGGCGCAGGCGATCCTGGATCTGATCCGCGACCACGGCGTCACCCATTACTGCGGAGCGCCCATCGTGCATTCGATGCTGCTCAACGCCCCGGCGGAATGGAAGCGGGGCATCGACCACGAGGTGCACTGCCTGGTGGCGGCCGCGCCGCCCCCGGCGGCGGTGATCGAGGGCATGGGACGCATGGGATTCGACATCACCCACGTCTACGGGCTCACGGAGACCTATGGCCCCGCCGCGGTATGCGCCAAGCATCCCGAGTGGCGCAGCCTCGCCCTCGAGGAGCAGGTACGCCGCAACGGCCGCCAGGGCGTGGCCTACCTGCTGCAGGAGGACATGGCGGTGATGGACCCGGACACGATGCGCCCGGTGCCCGCCGACGGCGAGACCATGGGCGAGATCATGTTTCGCGGCAACATCACCATGAAGGGCTACCTCGGCAATCCGGCGGCCACGCAGGAAGCCTTTCGCGGCGGCTGGTTCCACTCCGGGGACCTCGCCGTCCTGCAGCCCGACGGCTACGTGAAGATCAAGGACCGCTCCAAGGACGTGATCATCTCCGGCGGCGAGAACATCTCCTCCCAGGAAGTGGAGGACGTGCTGCACGGGCATCCCTCGGTGATGCTGGCCGCGGTGGTGGCGCAGCCGGACGCGAAGTGGGGCGAGACGCCGTGCGCGTTCGTGGAGCTGAAGGAGGGCGCCTCGGCCACCGCGGAAGAGCTGGTCGAGTTCTGCCGCGCGCGCATGGCGCGCTGCAAGGCCCCGCGGACGGTGGTCTTCGGGCCGCTGCCCCGGACTTCCACGGGCAAGATCCAGAAATTCCTGCTGCGGGAGCGTGCCAAGAGCACGGCCGCGATCGAATGACCACGATGCGCGAAGGATCGGTGCTGTGCCTGGACCCCCACGGGTTCCACCGGGTGCGCTATGCGGAGTGGGGCGACCCGCGCAATCCACGCGTGCTGGTGTGCGTGCACGGCCTCACGCGCAACGGGCGCGATTTCGACTACCTCGCCGAGCGGCTCGCGGACGCATATCGCGTCGTGTGCCCCGATGTGGCGGGCCGCGGGCGCAGCGACTGGCTGCGCGATCCCGCGGATTACACGTACACGCTCTACTGCAACGACATGTCCGCCCTCATCGCGAGCCTGCACGCCGACACCGTCGACTGGCTCGGCACCTCCATGGGCGGGATCATCGGCATGATCCTCGCGAGCGTGCCGGGCTCCCCGGTGCGCAAGCTGGTGATGAACGACGTGGGCTGCCTCATCCCCCGGGCGGCGCTCGAGCGCATCGGGCTCTACGTGGGCACGGAGCCCGCGTTCGATTCCCTCGAGGCGTTCGAGGCGGCGATGCGCAGCGTGAGCCCCTTCGGCGAGCTCGACGCTTCCCAGTGGCGCCACCTCGCGCTGCACATCGCCCGGCACGACGAGGACGGCAAGTGGCGCTCGCGCTACGACCCGGGCATCGCGGTCAACTTCCGCGCCGCGGTGGCGGGGGACATCGACCTGCGCACCCACTGGAACCGGCTGCACGGGCCGGTGCTGGTGATCCGCGGCGACGAGTCCGACCTCCTGCTGCCGCAGACCTTCGACGAGATGCGCCGCCGCCCCCACACCGAGGCCTACCTCGTGCCGCGCACCGGCCACGCGCCGATGCTGATGGACGACGCCCAGGTGGGCGCCGTGCGGCATTTCCTCCTCGCCTGAGGCCATGGGAGCGGTGCCACGCCCTTACGACGCGGTGGTCGTCGGCGCCGGCCACAATGGCCTCGTTTGCGCCGCCTATCTCGCCGGGGCCGGGGCGCGCGTCTGCGTAGCCGAGCGCCGCGCGGTCGTGGGCGGGGCGGCGGTGACTGAGGAATTCCATCCGGGATTCCGCAATTCCACGGCGAGCTATACGGTGAGCCTGCTGCACCCGAAGGTGATCCGCGACCTGCGGCTCGCGCACCACGGGCTGCGCATCGTCGAGCGGCCCTATTCCAATTTCCTTCCGCTGCCCGGCGACGATTGCATCCGCGTGGGCGGCGGCCTGGAGGCCACCCAGCGCGAGGTCGCGCG
>JAAOZZ010000101.1 GCA_012274175.1 Betaproteobacteria bacterium | reverse complement strand
TCGGGCTCCGTGGACTGCGCGCGCGGGGCGAGGCCCAGGGCGGCGAGATCGCCGCGAATGAGCACCCGCGGATGGTCAACCGCCGCCGCGCCGGTGTAGTAGCCCGCGTAGATCGGGACCGCCGACTTGCCCATTCCCACGAAGAGCGCCTCGTATTCCTCGGCCGCGGCATCCGCATCCATCACCGAGGAGGCGTCCACGAGTCCCTGCCAGGCGAGGGCCAGCTCCGCGTCGCCTTCGGCGGGAATCGGATCGGCGCCCGCGATATCGCGCAGCAGCGCGGCGTCCGGGGAGGTGAACAGCAGGCGTGCGATCAGCGCATAGAAGTTAGCGCGCGCCGCATCCTCGGGCGCCAGGGCGCGCCGGATCGTCGCCGGAGCGGCCACGGGCTGCGCGCTCACGAATCGGCCCCCAGCTTGAGGACGGACACTTCGTCCTTGGACGCCATCATGTCCACGACCCGGCAATCGCCGCACATCTGCAGCCGGCGCAGCGTCCCTTCGCCCGCGAACATGGAATGGCCCGCGAGCCTCGCCAGCATCGCGTCGACCATCTGGCGGGTGCCGAAGGGCTTGCCGCAGCTCACGCAGTGGAAGGGCTGGGTCTCGTTCAGCAGCCGCGCCTCGCGCGCCGCCGCTCCGAGCAGCAGCCGCGGCGAAAGGGAGATGGCGTCCTCGGGACAGGTGGCCTCGCACAGGCCGCATTGCACGCAGTTGCGCTCGATGAACTTGAGCAGCGGCTTGTCGACGCCGTCCACGAGCGCCGAAGCCGGGCACGCTCCCACGCAAGCCATGCACATGGTGCACTTGTCGCGATCGACGCGAACTTCTCCATAAGGGGAACCGGCGGGCAGCGCGATCTCATCGACCGGGCGCGGCCCGTGGCGCGCAAGGTGCTCGACGGCGAATTCGATGGACGTGCGCTTGTCGTCGGACAGCAGGAACGTGGCCGGCACGGAAGGCGATTGCGCCGGGACGAGCGCATCGAACGCTTGCTCGAGCGCCTCGGGCCCCGCCGCCTCCACCAGTGCGAAGTGGGTTCCGGCGTATCCCAGCGCGCTCACGATGGCCTGCCCGATGGCCATCTGCTCACGCAGGGCGTCGCGGTAGACCGGGTCGTCCCTGCCCGCGGAGAGCACGATCACCTGGGTCGCGCCGAATGCGATGGCCGGCAGCAGGATGTCGAGGCCGATGGCGGCGATGTGCCACGTCTCGAGCGGCAACGCGCGCGCAGGCAGTCCGCGCGCCGTTGCCGCGGCGGCAGCGAGTATTCCCCGCGCGTCGCCGCCGTCGTGGAAGACGATGCAGGGGTCCGCGCCGCCGGCGTGGCGATACGAGGAAAGCAGCTGCTTCATCTGTGCGCCGCGATGGGTGACGCGGGGATACTGGTACGACATCGCGCCCGACGGGCACACGGTGGAGCAGGCGCCGCAACCCATGCACAGGTGCGGCTCGACCGTGACGTGGTCGCCGTCGGCAGCGATCGCCCCGGTGGAGCAGACCTCGATGCACGCGTTGCAGCCCTCCACGTGGGAGCGGCTGTGGGCGCAGAGCTTCTCGCGGTAGGCGAAGTACTTGGGCTTCTCGAACTCCCCGACCGATTCGCGCAGCTCCGCCACGATCGCGCCCGGGTCCGCTCCCGGAGCGACATGGTGATAGCCCTGGGGCGGCTCGCGCATCGCGAACAGCGGCGTGGCGGAAAAATCCAGGACGAGGTCGAAGCTCGCCGGCGTGGGCGAGCGCGCGGGCGGCGCGTCGGAGGCGGCGAGATCGGCGATGGTGGCGGTGAATTCACCGAGGTAGCCCGTCAGGGCCTCGATGCGCCCGGACCAAGCGGTGAATCCCGTGCCGGTGCGATCGGCGGGATCGAGGAGCGTGACGTGCAGCTCGCCGGCCAGCGCGTGTGCGCACCGGCGCGCCTCACCGGGCGCGGCTCCCGCGACGACGAGCAGGTTGCCGCGCGAGCGGTACGAAACGCTTGCGACCGGATCCGGCGCTGCGAGGTTGAAGAGGGAAGCGAGCGCAAACTGCTTGGGATCGCACTCGACAGACTGCGAGGTCCACCCGCGGCCTTCGAGCACGAGGGAATCGTTCCGGACGTCCGCTCCGGAGTCGAACCCCGCATCCAGCGCGGGCACGGACACCTCGATGCCTGACGTCATGCGCGGTTGGGGCTACCGGCCCGAAGACCCGCGGACCGGAGCGCTCCTCCAAATCTTGTTATGGACTCCCCTAGTCCCCCCGGGGTCTGCAGTCCTATGCATATCTGCTATGAAAAAGTCTACACCAAATGCGGTGCCCGCAAGGTTTATATCGCACTGCGATTCATTCACTATGCGTGGGGGTGGGTACCCCACCGGAAGTACCAAGCGAAGGAGGCTCGTTGCCGGCTGCCGCCTCGGCTCCTTCGACGGCGTCCGGAGTGGGAGCGGGCTGGCCGTCCCCACCTGCCTCGACCTCACTGGGCGCTGCCACCGGCAGGGGCCCGGAGGCATGGGCCTCGTCCATCCGCGCCAGTTGCTCGAGCTTGCCCAGCCAGCCCTCCGGTAGCGGGTCCGGCTTGCCGTAGTCGTCGATGTAGACGTCGAGGCCATCCATGGGATACAGGCGCGCATCGCCGAAAAGTTTCTTCAGCGCCTGGCGGCGCATGCCCGGTTCCACCTCCGGTTTCATGAACGGGGCGAAATCGGATTCCGGCGAAAGGGATTCGAGCGACGGCAGAGGCTTCGCCGCGTCTTCGGGAGCGTCATCCCGCGGGCCGGGCGAAGGGGCCGGAGGCTGCGGCACCGGGGGCGCCGCAGGCGGTGCCGCGTCGGGCTCTGACCTCGCCTCGATCTTGCGGCGGGACCAGCGCGAAAGGAAATTCTCGTCGCTCAACGGGCGCCCTTCTCTCGCAGGCGCCCCTCCTTGCCCTCGAAGGAGCGCGGCTTGCTGCGCTTCTTGGGCTCGGGACGGTAGTTCTGCTCCACCCAGGCGCCGATCCATGACGCGAGCTCCGGCCACGCGGGGACCCGCTCGACCCGTTCGCCCCCATCCATCCAGCGCGCTGCCTCGTTGTAGGAGAGTGTGGCCTGGAACGGATACGCATCGCCCGAATCGTCCCATCGCACGGCGACGAAGACGCTGGGCTCCGCGCTCGACACATTGAGGTAGTAGCCCTCCGCCTCGTCGGGAAAGAGCGCGACCTCGAACCCGGGGTGCAGCCGCTGCAAATGGCCCGGGTCGTCGCGCAACGTGCGCACTGCGCCGCCCACATCGGGGATGACTCCCACCAGGTGCCAGCGATGGTTTTCCCAGCGGCTTTCGACGGTCTCGCGCTCCAGGATGACGGCGAGCTTTTCGGTGGGATACGGGATCATGGAATCACTATAGGTTAATTCCGCGGCCCGCGACGCATGCTATGCTGATTTTCTGATTTTCCAGCGTTTTTTTCGCGTCCCATGGCCAAGCCCGTCATCGCGCTGCACGAGCTGCGTGCGGCCCTGCCGATCCCGCCGCTCTCGGGGGCGGCCCCGGCCGGCCCGCTCGCCGACCTGCGCGGTCGAGCGCTGCGGGACCTGCGCATCTCGGTCACCGACCGGTGCAATTTCCGCTGCACCTATTGCATGCCGAAGGACGTCTTCGACGCGGACTACCCGTTCCTTCCCCACGAGGCGCTGCTCACGTTCGAGGAGATCGTGCGCATGGCGCGCATCTTCCGCGGGCTCGGCATGGAAAAGGTCCGCCTCACGGGCGGAGAGCCGCTCCTTCGCAGGGGCATCGACCGGCTGGTGGCGATGCTGCGCGAAGCACTGCCCGGCGTGGACCTCACCCTCACCACCAACGGCTCGGCGTTGAAGGCGCAGGCGAAAGCGCTCGCCGCCGCGGGCCTCGATCGCGTGACCGTGAGCCTCGACTCCCTCGACGAAGCGACCTTTCGCGCGATGAACGACGCCGATTTCCCCGTGGGCAAGGTGCTGGAAGGCATCGATGCGGCCGCGGCCGCGGGCCTCGCCCCCGTGAAGGTGAACATGGTGGTCAAGCGCGGCGTGAACGACGGGCAAGTGGTGGACATGGCGCGCCACTTTCGCGGCACGGGACACATCGTGCGCTTCATCGAATTCATGGACGTGGGTTCCACCAACGGCTGGCGCATGGACGACGTGATCCCTTCGGCGGAAGTCGTGCGGCGCATTTCCGAGCACTTTCCGCTCGAGGCCGCCGAGGCCCACTACGGGGGCGAAGTGGCCCAGCGCTGGCGCTACGGGGACGGCGCCGGCGAGATCGGCGTCATCTCCTCCGTCACCCGCGCCTTCTGCGCGAGCTGCACGCGCGCGCGCCTTTCCACCGACGGCCAGCTCTATACCTGCCTTTTCGCGCAGCGCGGCTACGATCTCAAGCAACTTCTGCGCGCGGGCGCGGCCGACGAGGCGATCGCCGGCGCGATCGGCGCCATCTGGCAGCGGCGCGACGACCGCTACTCGGAAATCCGCACCGCCGAGACCGCCCGCGGGCGCAAGGTCGAGATGTCCTTCATCGGGGGCTAGCATGGGCTCGACACCCCGCGGCCCACGGCCGACGCTCACCCGCAACGCCCGCCCGGCCACCTTCACGGTGGACGCGCACGACGAGACGGGCGCGCTCGTGCCCACGCCGATCGCCGGCGAGCATCCCCTCACGCTCTACGTGGACAAGCGGGAGATCGTGACCCTCATGACACTGGGCGCCGCGCCCGAAGCGCTCGCGATCGGGTTCCTGCGCAACCAGCGCCTGGTGGGCTCCATCGACGAGATCGCCGCCGTGCAGGTCGACTGGGACGTGAATGCCGTGGCCGTCACGACCCACCACGGGCTGGCTGACCTGGAGGCGCGCACCAAGAAGCGCACGGCCACCACGGGATGCGGGCAGGGAACCGTATTCGGCGACCTCATGGCCGACATCGAGTCCATCCACCTCGACGAGGCCATGCGCGTGGACGAGGAGACGCTCTTCGGATTGCTCAACGCGGTGCGGGTGCACGAGTCGATCTACAAGCAAGCGGGCGCGGTGCACGGATGCGCCCTGGCCCTGGGCAGCGAGATCCTCACCTTCGTCGAGGACGTGGGCCGCCACAACGCGGTGGACGCGATCGCCGGCTGGATGTGGCTGGAAGGCGTGGACGGGCGCGACAAGATCTTCTACACCACCGGCCGGCTCACTTCCGAGATGGTGATCAAGGCGGCGCAGATGGGCATCCCGGTGCTGGTGTCGCGCTCGGGACTCACCAAGATGGGCCACGAGGTCGCGCAGCAAGTGGGCCTCACGATGATCGGGCGCGCGGTGAACCGCCACTACCTCCTTTTCACCGGAGCCCACCGCCTGGTGAAGTCGGGCGAGCGGGCCCATGCCTGAGCCGACGATCGAGGTCACCGGCATCGTCCTCGCCGGCGGGCAGGGAAGCCGCATGGGCGGCGTGGACAAGGGCTTGCAGCCGTTTCGGGGCAAGCCCATGGTGGCCCACGGGATCGAGCGCCTCGCCCCGCAAGTCGACGAGCTGCTGATCAACGCCAACCGCAATCCCGAAGCCTATGGGCAGTTCGGCCACCCCGTGATCGCCGACGAGATCGAAGGCTTCGCCGGCCCGCTCGCGGGATTCGAGCGGGGCCTCGCCCACGCGTCGGGAAGACTCGTCGCCACGGTGCCGTGCGACTCCCCTTTCCTGCCGATGGATCTCGTGTCGCGCCTGCGCGCCGCGCTCGAAGCCGCCCACGCGGACCTCGCGGTGGCGAAGACCGGCACCCAGGCCCACCCGGTGTTCAGCCTCATGCGCCGCTCGGTGCACGGTTCGCTCCGGGACTTCCTCGCGCGCGGCGAGCGCAAGATCGACCGCTGGTACGGCGCGCTCGCGGTCGTGGAAGTGGCCTTCGACGACGAGCCCGACGCCTTCCTCAACATCAACACGCGCGAGGAGCTTGCGGGCTTCGAGCCGCGCGGGGCGTAGGGCGCGGTGCCTGCCGCGCTGCGGCGCACGCGTCCGCCGCTTCCGCGCTTCGCCGTGGCGTGGTTTCCCGCGTTCGAGGGCATCGCGGCGATCGAGGCTTTCCGGGCGCTGCACGATCCCATGGCGCGGCTCATCCCCGCGCACCTGACCCTGGTGTTTCCCTTCCCCACGGCGCTTTCGCGGCTGCAGGTCGAGACCCACGTGCGCCGGGTGGCCTCGCGCTGGCCGCCGATCGCGGTGACATTCCGTTCCGTGCGGCTGCACGCCAACGAGTTCCTCTTCCTGATGGCCGCGCGGGGGGCGGCATCCGTCGCGGGACTCCACGACCGCCTGTACACGCGCTCGCTCGCGGGCCACCTGCGCCCCGACCTGCCCTACGAGCCCCACATCACGCTCGCGCGCGATTCCGATTTCGCCCGCCTGGAAGCCGCGCTCGGCGACGCGCGCGAAACGTTCGCCGCCGAGTTGGGGGAGACGATGCGCTCGGTCACGCTCCTCGCGGTGCGGCAGGACGGTAGAATCGAACGCCTCGACGAGTTTCCCCTGCACACGGCCTGATCCCATGCCCACGCTCACCATCACCGAAGCGTCCTGCGCCGACGACTACGACCCGAACTCGATGCCGGTGGCGAAGGCGCGCGCCTTCATCCACCAGTTCCTCTCGCCCGTGACGGGCGTGCTGCGCGTCCCGGTGCGCTCGGCGCTCGGTCGCGTGCTCGCCGAGGACCTGCTCACCCCGTTCGACGTGCCGTCCCACCGCAACTCCGCCATGGACGGCTGGGCGGTGCGCGCGACGGACCTGGCGGCCGAGGGCGAGTCCAACCTCCGGGAGGTGGGAGCCTCGTTCGCCGGCAAGCCGTTCTCCGGGGCCATGGGGCGCGGCGAGTGCGTGCGCATCATGACCGGCGGCGTGGTGCCCGAGGGCGCCGATACCGTGGTGATGCAGGAGCGCGCCAAGGCGAACGGCAAGGCCGTCGCCATCGCATCCGGGGCGAAGCTGGGCCAGAACGTGCGCGAAGCCGGCGAGGACATGAAGGCGGGATCGGTCGCGCTGAAGCGCGGGCGCATCGTGCGTCCCGCGGAGCTTGGCCTGGTGGCCTCGCTCGGGATCGGCGAGGTAGCCGTCTACCGGCCCCTGCGGGTCGCGTTCTTTTCCACCGGCGACGAGCTGAAGTCCGTGGGCACGGCGCTGGGCGAAGGCGAGATCTACGACTCGAACCGCTACACGATCCACGGCATGCTCACGCGCCTGGGATGCGAGGTGCTGGACATGGGCGTGGTGCGCGACGACCCGGAGCTCCTCGAGCGGGCGTTCGAGACGGCGGCGAGCAACGCCGACGTCGTCATCACGAGCGGTGGCGTGTCCGTGGGAGAGGCGGATTTCGTGAAGAGCATGCTCGGCAAGCTGGGCGAGGTCGTGTTCTGGAAGATCGCCATGAAGCCGGGCCGCCCCCTCGCCTACGGCAGGATCTCGGGCGCCCATTTCTTCGGCCTGCCCGGCAATCCGGTCTCGGTCATGGTGACCTTCTACCAGTTCGTGCGCGACGCGCTCCTCGTGCTGATGGGCGCCCATCCCGTGGAGGCCGCGCCCACGTTCGGCGCGACCTGCACCTCGCGCCTGAAGAAGGCGCCGGGGCGCACCGAGTTCCAGCGCGGCATCCTCGGGCGCGCACCGGACGGCACCCTCACGGTGAGGCCCACCGGAGAGCAGGGCTCGGGCATCCTCAAGTCCATGAGCGAGGCCAACTGCTTCATCATCCTGGGCGACGCGACGGGCAACGTGGAGGCCGGCACCCGCGTCGAGGTGCAGCTCCTCGAAGGCATCGTATGAACATCGCCGCCGCGCAGCGCACGGGCAGCGGCCTCGACTTCGTGCAGCGCATCGTTCGGAGGGAGATTCCCGGCGTGCCCATCGGCGAGCTCCTCGGCTTCCACGTGGCCGAGGCGGAAGCGGGCCGCGTCGTGCTCGAGGGCCAGCCCGACCGGCGTTCCTACAATTTGATCGGCATCGTGCACGGCGGTTGGGCCGCCTCGATCCTGGACACCGCCCTCGCGCTCGCCACGCTCTCGACCCTCGACGAGAAGAGCTCCTTCACCACCCTCGACATCCGCATCAACTACCTGCGCCCGATCACCGTCGAGACGGGAGCGCTGCGGGCCGAAGGCCGCGTGCTCCACGGCGGGCGGCGCGTGGCGCTGTGCGAGGCGAAGCTCACGGACCGCGAGGGACGGCTGCTCGCCCACGGCACCGGAAGCTGCCTCGTCCTGCCCCGCGAGTGACGACGATGCAGGCGCCGGGAACTCCCCAATCCGGATCGCCTCCGAACTTCCCATGAAGCGCCGGGATTTCGTCCAGATCTGCGCCGCCTCGGCGACGGGCGTGACCCTGCCCGGCCCGGCGTCGGCCGGCACCCTCACCGCGCGCATGTACGCCCGCGCGAAGCTGGTGGACGAAAAGGGAGAGCCGCTGCGCCTCGCGCGCCTGCAGCCGGGCGCCAACTACGTCTTCGATTATCCGTACGCCGCCACGCCCTGCTTCCTGCTCCGGTTGCACCGCGCGGCCGCGGGCGGCATCGACCTGCGCACCGATTCCGGCGGCGCCTATCGCTGGGAAGGCGGCGTGGGAAAGGACAAGTCCGTGGTCGCGTATTCGGCCATCTGCGCCCACAAAATGACTTATCCCACTCGGCAGGTTTCCTTCATCGGCTACCGCGACGCGCCCAGCCCCGTGGCCGGCCCCGGCAAGGTGATCACGTGCTGCTCCGATCGCAGTGTCTACGATCCCGCCGCCGGCGCCCGGGTGGTGTCGGGCCCGGCGCCCCAGCCGCTCGCCACGATCCTGCTCGAGCACGACCCGGGAGCGGACGAGACATACGCGCTCGGCACCTTCGGCGGGGAAATGTTCGACGCCTTCTTCCGCAAGTACGACTTCCGCCTGCAGCTCGAGATGGGCCCCCGGGCGCGATCCTCGATCGACGGGACCACCGTCGTGCGGACCCTGGAGAGCTACAGCCTCCAGTGGGCGCGGTGCTGACGCGCGACCGGCGATTCAGATCGAGAAGTTCTCCGCCGCCGCGCCCGCGAGCTGGCGCAGGTCCTCGGCGCGCACGTGGGGGGCGAGGAGCCGGATGAATTCCACGGCGTAGGCGCGCAGGTACGCGCCGCGCCGGTACGCCAAGCGCGTGGTCTGGGCGGGAAAGAGGTGATCGCAGGCGAGCGCCCGCAATCCTTCGTCCTTGCCCTTGCGGAATGCGCGCGCCGAAATGATCCCCACGCCCAGGCCGAGCGCCACGTACGACTTGATCACGTCGGAGTCGAGCGCCGTGAGCGCGATCTCCGGATGCAGGCCGCGCGCGGCGAACGCGCGGTCGACGGCGCTGCGCCCGGCGAAGGTGGGATCGTAGGTGACCAGCGGGTAGGCCGCGATCGCCGCGAGCGTGAGGGGCTTCACCCGCGCGAGGGGATGGCCCGAGCGCACCACCACGCAGTGGTGCCACTGGTAGCAGGGCAGCGTCACGAGCTCCGGGTACTCGTCGAGCGCCTCGGTGGCGATCGCGAGGTCCGCCTCTCCGGTCACCACCATGCGCGCGAGCTGGCGGGGGTTGCCCTGCAGGAGCTTCAGCTTTACATCGGGAAAGCGCTTCTTGAAGGCGGTGACCACGGTGGGCAGCGCGTATCGCGCCTGGGTGTGGGTCACCGCCACCGCGAGCTGGCCCCGCTCCCGGTGGGCGTATTCCGCCCCTACCGCCTTCAGGTTCGCCATCTCGGCGAGGATGCGGTCCACCACCGCCACGATCTCCCGCCCCGCATCGGTCACCGCCGCGAACCGCCGGCCCTGGCGCACGAAGATGGCCACGCCCAGTTCTTCCTCGAGCGCGCGGATCTGCTTGGACACGCCCGGCTGGGAGGTGTGCAGCGCCTCGGCGGCCTGGGACACGTTGAGGTCGCGCCGCGCGACCTCGCTCACGTAGCGCAATTGTTGGAGGTTCATCGCCCGGCCCTTATATCCGCTTGTTATCAACATAGCATGAACAAGTATTTTTCAGGAATGTCCCCCTCCCCTACCATGGGCGCTTCGCAAACCCGGGTGACCGCACCGATGAAGGACCAGTCCGTAGCGCCGGACGCCGCCGCCGTCGACGAATGCCCCGCGACGATCTTCGATCGCGCGGCCGGGCGCGCCCATCGCCTGGGCCTGCCCTATGCCGGAGCCGTGACCCCCGCCGAAGCGCAGGCACTCGCGCAAGCGAAGGCCGCGCGCATCCTCGACGTGCGCACGCCGGGCGAGTACCGGCAGGTGGGACACGTGCCCGGAACGCCGCTCGTCGTATGGCCCCGCGACGGGGACAACGACGAGCTGCGCGCGTTCGTGCTCGCCGTGCGCGAGCGCTTCGGGCCCGCGGAGCCGGTGCTGCTGCTTTGCCGCAGCGGCGCGCGCTCGCACCACGCGGCACGGCTCCTCGCACGCGCGGGGTTCAGCCGCGCGTACAACATCCTCGAGGGATTCGAGGGCGCCTCCCCGGGCCAGGGCTGGCGCGCCGCGGGATTGCCCTGGGACCAGGGCTAGCCTTCAGCGCCCCACGGTCGGCGTGTAGGTCCAGGTCCAGCCGCCCCGCTTGTGCACGAAGGACTTGCGATCGGCGGAGATCGCGAGGTCCGGCCCGCCCGCGCCACCCATGGCGAGGAGCACCGGCGAGGGAACCGGGAACTGCTCCACCTGGACCTTCCTTTGCGCCTTCACCACCTTGCGCCCGGTGCACGCCGCGTAGACCTGCGCCTCGGGCTGCGAGCGCTCGGAAGTCATGTGCAGGTCGCCGCCCAGTCCCTCCGCCACTGCCGTGGCTGTGAAGTGCTCGTAGGGCCCCTTCAGAACCGGTGCGGTGCATCCCGCGGGTTCGGGGCGCAGGTTCTTCACCTCGGAGGGGAAATTGCGGACGGTCGGAGTGCCGATGGGCTTGGCGGTCTGCAGGTCCCACTTGAAGTCGATCTCCACGCGATCCGAGACGTCGGCCATGGCGCTGCGTTCGCCGAAGACCAGCGGGGTCGCGGCCTGGTAGACGCCGACCACGTGGTAGTCCACGGACTTGGCGCTTCCCCAACGGGCCATGGCGGCGGAATCGATGCCTTGGGCCTGTGCGAGGGGAACGGCCAGTGCGAGAGCGGCGAGCGCGAGCATTGCTTGCGAGCGGTTCATGGGATCCTTTTCAGAGTCATCGGGAACGGCGTTTGTCCTACCATTACGGCCTACATGATCCCATGGCTGCACGGCGACACCCCGTTTCCCCCCGTCTCGCGGGCGCTCAAGTCGCCCAACGGCTTGCTGTGCGCGGGGGCGGACCTCTCGCCCGGCCGCATACTCGACGCGTACCGCCACGGCATATTCCCCTGGTTCTCCGAGGGCGATCCCATCCTGTGGTGGTCGCCCGATCCGCGCATGGTCCTGTTCCCGGATGAGCTCAAGGTATCGCGGTCGCTGCGCAAGTCGGTGGACCGCGGAGCCTTCGAGACCCGCGTGGACACGGCGTTCCGCGAGGTGATCGAAGCCTGCGCCGCGCCCCGGGACGGCCGCGCGGGCACGTGGATCGTGCCGGAGATGGTCGAGGCGTACGTGCGGCTGCACGAGCTGGGTTTCGCCCACAGCGTGGAATCGTGGCGCGACGGCGAGCTGGCGGGAGGCCTCTACGGCCTCGCGCTGGGCCAGGTGTTCTTCGGCGAGTCGATGTTCGCCCGCGCGACCGACGCGTCGAAGGTGGCCCTGGTGATGCTCGCCGAGCGGCTCGTCGCCGCGGACTGCCGCGTGATCGACTGCCAGCAGGCCACCGCCCACCTGGCCTCCCTCGGTGCGCGCGAGATCCCGCGCAAGACCTTCGCGCAGCTGCTGCAAGAGTCGATACAATATCCACCGACCGGCGAACGCTGGACCTGAACCCGGAAGCATGGCGAAGCTCAACGACCTTCCGATCGCGAACCTGCAGTTCTACGCGACCGCGCCCTACCCCTGCAGTTACCTGCCGGGGAAGCTCGCGCGCTCGCAGGTCGCCACGCCCAGCTACCTGATCGACACCGAGACCTACAGCTCGCTCGTCTCCGCGGGCTTCCGGCGCAGCGGCGCCTTCACCTACCGCCCCTATTGCGACCATTGCCACGCCTGCGTCCCGGTGCGCGTGGTGGCCGCGGAGTTCGAGGCCGATCGCGGCCAGCGCCGCGCGCTCGCCCGTCATGGCGGGCTCGAGCCGCGCTACGGCGAGCTCAAGTTCAACGCCGAGCACTACGCGCTCTACCGCCTCTACCAGAGCGAGCGCCATCGCGGCGGCGGGATGGACCACGACAGCCGCGAGCAGTACGCCCACTTCCTGCTCCAGTCGAACGTGGCCACGCGGTTGATCGAGTTCCGCGAGGCCGGGGAGCTGCGCATGGTGTCGATCGTCGACGAGCTCTCCGACGGGCTGTCCTCGGTCTACACCTTCTTCGATCCGCTCGTGCCCCGCGCGAGCTACGGCACCTACAACATCCTGTGGCAGATCGAGGAGGCGCGCCGCAAGGGGCTCGCGTACGTCTACCTCGGCTACTGGATCGGCCAGAGCCGCAAGATGAGCTACAAGGACCAGTTCCGGCCGATCGAGGGGCTGTCCCGCGGCGAATGGAAACGGCTTGCATGAGCGCATAGGGCGCGGTCCGGGAACGCTCCACGCGCCGGCGAGGTCGGCTTGACATGCTGTACACCCTCGCACGCAAGGCCCTCTTCCGGCTCGACCCGGAGACCGCCCACGACCTTGCGCTGAAATCGCTCTCGGCGCTGGGTCCCGGAGCGGCTCTCCTCGGCGCGGGCGCCGGTGCAGGCGAGGCGCGCCGCGTGATGGGCATCGATTTTCCCAACCCGGTGGGCGTTGCCGCCGGGCTCGACAAGAATGGCGAATACATCGACGCGCTTTCCGCCCTGGGCTTCGGCTTCGTCGAGGTGGGCACGGTCACGCCACGCCCCCAGCCGGGCAACCCGAAGCCGCGGCTCTTCCGCCTCGAGGAGCATGAGGCCCTCATCAACCGCCTCGGGTTCAACAACCACGGCGTGGAAAAGCTGCTGCGCAACATCGAGCGCTCGAGCTTCCGCGGCGTGCTCGGCATCAACATCGGCAAGAACGCCGACACGCCCCTCGAGCGCGCGGCCGACGACTACCTCGCGTGCCTGGATGCGGTGTACGCGCGGGCGAGCTACGTGACCGTGAACATCTCCTCGCCCAACACGAAGGACCTGCGCCAACTGCAATCGGGCGAGCGCCTCGACGCCTTGCTGGGGGCGCTCATGGGGCGCCGTTCCGAGCTCGCGCGCCGCCACGGCGTCGCCCGGCCGCTGCTCGTCAAGGTGGCCCCGGACCTGGACGACGGGCAGATCGAGGCCATCGCCGGGCTCGCCCTCGCCCACGGCGTGGACGGGCTCATCGCGACCAACACCACCGTGGACCGGGAATCGGTGGCGGGACATCGCCTCGGGCAGGAAGGCGGCGGGCTCAGCGGCAAGCCGCTCTTCGCCCGTTCCACCCGCGTGCTGGCCAGGCTCGCGGCCGCGCTGCAGGGGCGCGTACCCCTGGTAGGCGTGGGCGGCATCCTGTCGGGAGCCGACGCGCGGGCCAAGATCGACGCGGGGGCGAGCCTGGTACAGATCTACACGGGCTTCATCTACCGCGGGCCCGCGCTGATCGGCGAGGCGCGCAAGGCGCTGCTTCCATGAGGATCGGCATTCCCCGCGAGGTGAAGGAAGGCGAGCGCCGCGCGGGGCTGCTGCCGCTCGAGGTCGCCGTCCTCGTGGGAGAGGGCCACGAGGTGCGCGTCGAGTCCGGCGCGGGCGCATGGCTCGGGCTCGCCGACGACGATTACGGCGCCGCGGGCGCGCGGATCGTCGAAGCCGACGGGACCTGGGCGGTGGACCTCTTGGTCAAGGTGAAGGAGATCCAGCCGGGCGAAGAGATGCGCATCGATCACGATCCGGCGGTATTCGGATTCCAGCACCTGGTGGGCGATCCCGAGATGACCCGCCGCCTCGCGGCTCGCGGCGCCACCTGCATCGCCTTCGAGCTGGTGCAGGACGCGCAGGGTCGCTTTCCGCTGCTGGCTCCCATGTCGGTGATCGCGGGACGCATGGCGGCCACGACCGGCGCGCGCATCCTCGCGCGCACTCCGGGACATGTGCTCGTGCTGGGCGCGGGAAACGCGGGCGTGGAGGCGGCGCGCACGGCGGCCAACCTGGGTTCGCACGTGACGGTCCTCACCCGCTCCGAGCGCTCGCGCGACGAGGCGCGCCGCAAGCTGGGCGCGGGTGTGGAGTGCGCCCTCGCCGACGCCGAGGCGATCGAACGCCACGCGCTCGAAGCCGACGTCGTGGTGGGAGCGGTCTCCGTTTCGGGAGCGCCCACGCCGAAGCTGCTGAGCCGGGGACTGGTCGGACGCATGAAGTGCGGCTCCGTCCTGGTCGACGTCTCCATCGACGGCGGCGGCGTGGCGGAAACGTCCCATCCCACCACCCACGGCCATCCGACCTATGTCGAGGAAGGCGTCGTCCACTATTGCGTCGCCAACATGCCCGCCGCGGAACCGCAGGCGAGTGCGGCCGCCCTTTGCGCCGCCGCCCTGCCCTACGTGCGCGAGCTGGCGGGCAAGGGCGTGGCGCGTGCCGTGCGGGAGAATCCGGCGCTGCGATCGGCGGTCGTGCTGTGGCAAGGCCGCGTGTGCCATCGCGCCCTCGCGCAAGCCTCGGGCCTCGCCTGGGAAGGACTCGCCGAGGCGGACCTTGCATGAGCGCCCGGGACATCGACGCGATCCTGCCGCAGACCCAATGCACCCAGTGCGGATTTCCGGGGTGCCGGCCCTACGCGGAGGCGATCGCCGCGGGCGAGGCGGACATCGATCGCTGTCCGCCCGGCGGCGACGACGGCGTGCGCAGGCTTGCCGCATTGCTGGGCCGGCCGGCCAAGCCCCTCGACCGACGCTACGGCGAGAGCCTGCCGCCGCGCGTGGCGGTGATCGACGAGGCGGCCTGCATCGGATGCACCAAGTGCATCGCGGCCTGCCCGGTGGACGCGATCGTCGGCGCCTCGAAGCTCATGCACACCGTGCTGGCCGCCTGGTGCACCGGCTGCGAGCTGTGCGTGCCGCCGTGTCCCGTGGACTGCATCGCGCTCGCGCCGGTGACGGCGCTGCCCGCGCCCGACCTGTCGCGCGCGCGGCACGACCAGCGCGCGGCGCGCCTGGCGCGGGACGCGGCCGAGCAGGCGCGGCGCCTCGCGAGCTACGAATGAGTCCCGCGAAGCGGGAGGAATTCTTCCGGAGGCTCGCGGCCGCGATCCCCGACCCGAAGAGCGAGCTCGAGCACGCCACGCCCTTCGAGCTGCTGGTGGCGGTGGTGCTCTCGGCCCAGGCGACCGACAAGGGCGTGAACCTCGCCACGCGCGTGCTCTTCCCCGTGGCCAACACGCCGGCCGCGATCGCCGCCCTCGGCGTGGTGGGACTCGAGAAGTACATCCGCACCATCGGCCTGTACCGGGGCAAGGCGCGCAACGTGGTGGAGCTTTCCCGGCTGCTGCTCGAGCGGCACGGCGGCCAGGTGCCGCGCGACCGGGAGGCGCTGGAGGCGCTGCCGGGCGTGGGACGCAAGACGGCGAACGTGGTCCTCAACGTGGCTTTCGGCGAGTCCACCATCGCGGTGGACACCCACGTGTTCCGCGTTTCCAACCGCACCGGCCTCGCGCCGGGCAAGGATCCGCTCGAGGTGGAGGCGAAGCTCATGAAGGTGGTGCCGAAGGCCTACCTGCGCCACGCCCACCACTACCTCATCCTGCATGGGCGCTACACCTGTGTCGCGAAGAAGCCCCTGTGCGGCACGTGCCCGGTATACGCGCAATGCGGATTCCCGGACCGCAAGCGCTTCGCCGCGGCCGCGCGCGGAGATGTTTAATCCCACCCGCGACCAGGCGCGCGAGTTCCTCTTCGAGGTGTGGGCGAAGCACCGCGCCGGCGCCGCGCTCACGGCCCTGGAGACGATGGCGCTCGCGATCCTGATCGAGCACCCCGAGTACCACGGCTACCTCGAGGACCGCGAACGCTACCTCGACCGCGACTGGCGCCCCGAGGGCGGCGAGACGAATCCCTTCCTGCACCTGCAGATGCACCTCGCCATCGAGGAGCAGCTGTCCATCGACCAGCCGCCCGGCATCCGCGAGACGGTCGAGCGCCTCGCGCGCAAGCGCGACTCCGCCCACGACGCGCGCCACGACGTGATGGAATGCCTCGCCGAAGTGATCTGGCAGGCGCAGCGCAACACCGGCGCGTTCGACAATGTCCTGTACCTCGACTGCCTCTCGCGCAAGGCAGGCCCTCAGCCCAGATAAGCCCCGCCGTTCACGTGCCACTCCTGGCCGGTGACGTAGCGGCCTTGCGGGCCGGCGAGGAAGCGCACCACCGCGGCCACTTCCTCCGGTGTTCCGTGCCGGCCGAGGAGCGTCTCCCGCAGGTGCGCGGTCTTGCCACTCGAGGCGCCGCGCTTCGTATCGATGAGCCCGGGCACGACGCAGTTCACGGTGATGCCGTCGGGCGCCAGGTCATGGGCCAGCGCCCGCGTGAGGCCCACCAATCCCAGCTTGGCGGCCACGACATGGGGCCTGCCGGCCGCCCCCGTATGTCCCGACATGCCGCCGATGTTCACGATCGCCCCGGCGCCGCTCGCGCGCAAGCCCGGGAGGCAGGCCTTGGTGCAGAGGAAGGCGCCGTCGAGGATGATGCCGGTCACCTTGCGCCACGCGGCGAAATCGATCCCGTCGATCGTGGAGGCGTCCCGTACCGCGGCGTTGTTCACCAGCACGTCGAGACGGCCGAAACGATCCATCGCGGCCGCGGCCATCGCGGCCACGGCCCGCTCGTCGGTCACGTCGGCCAGGAACGCCATCGCCTTCCCGCCGTCGCGCACGATCTGCGCGGCCACCGATTCGGCTTCCTCGCGCGAGGTGCGCGCGTTCACCACGACCGCCGCGCCCGCGTCGGCCAGCGCCACCGCGATGGCGCGACCGATGTTGCGCGCGGCCCCCGTCACCAGCGCCACGCGTCCCTCCAGCTCCCGTCCCGTCGCCATGTTCATCCCCTGAAGGCCCGCAGGTCGAGGGGCCCGTCGAAAGCGTTGCGCGCGCATTGCAGCCAGCGGCCCGCGAGCTCCGCGCTCCAGCCGCCCAGCGCGCAGTTGGCGCGGATCGCCTCGGTCGCGCGCGCGATATCCGGAACCTCGACCGCGAAATGGTGGATGCAGGGCCCGTCGCCCGAAGCGCGCGATTCGGCCGAGCGCGTGCCGGCGTCCTACTTCATGAGCGCGAAATCGATCTCGCCGTCGCTCATGTGGCGCGAGACGTGGTCGCGCGTGCGCCGCTCCTCCGCGTCCACGAAGCCGAACACCTGCTGGTAGAAGTCACCGCTGCGCTCGACGTCGTCGACCTTGAGCGAGATGTGGACGATGCGGTTCATGCGGCCGTCCCCGAGACCCGAAGGCTGCCATGATGCAGCCGGGACGTCCGCCTGTAAATCGCGGTCCCGCCCCGCGGAACGCGGGGCGGGGAACCGGCATCGATGCCAGGCGAATCAACGACTTGATGGGAAGGTCCGGCGCAGGACACGCAACGAAATCGTCGCCGTTCGCAGACTCTCGTGCGAGGCTCTCGCGCACGTCCCTGAGCCCAAACGATTTTCCGGGTCGCCCGCCGGCGACCAAAAATAAAAAGCCCGGCGCGCGGCCGGGCTTGTTCGATCGGATGGGGCGCAAGCCCCATCGGATGCGCCGATCACTCCTTCACGTGCAATCCTTGCTGCGAGGAAAAATACGCGGTGATGTCGAGGATGTCGCGCTCGGTCAGGTTCGCTGCCTGGGCCTGCATGATCGGGTTCTTGCGCCGCCCGTTCTTGTAGTGCTTCAGCGCGGCGACGAGGTAGTCGGCGTTCTGTCCCGCGAGGTTGGGGAATTCGGGGCTCACGCTGATCCCGTTGGCGCCGTGGCAGACCTGGCAGGGCGCGGACTTCTTGTGCCCGACCTCCGCGTCGCCCGAGGCGGCCAGCGCGGAAAAGGAAACGGCGAGGATCGCGGAGAGGACGGCGCGCTTCATCGTGGCCGCCTTCATTTCTTTTCCCCGGACGCGGGCGCGCCGGCATCGCCGCCGAAATACGCGGCGAGATCCTGCATGTCCTTTTCCGTGAGGCCGGCGGCCATCTCGCGCATGGTGGCGAAATCGCGGTCGCCGTTCTGGTATTCCTTCAGCGCGGCGACGATGTAGGCGGGCTTCTGCCCACCCAGCTTCGGGACCTGGTAGACCTCGGGGAAGGCGGTCTTCCAGCCGGCGATGCCGTGGCATCCCTGGCATTGCGCGATCTTGTTCTGCAGGATCGGCGTGGTGTTTTCGGCGGCGAGGGCCGGGAACACTGCGGCGGTAAGGCAGGTGGCGGCGGCGAGGGTTCGAAGAGGGTGCATGGCGATGGCGGCTGTTATTGTGGGAGCTCGATCAGCGCGCGATTATATCTCACCCCTGCTCGAAAAGCGCCTCCCACGGCTTGGGGGCCCCGAGGTAGAAGCCCTGGCCCAGGAGCACGCCCACCTGGACCAGCTTGCGCGCGATCTCCTCGCTCTCCACGTACTCGGCGATGGTCTGCAGCCCCAGGCTCACGCCGATCTTCTGGATCGATTCCACCAGCGCGTAATCGAGGTAGTTCTTGGCGATGCCCTTCACGAAGAGCCCGTCGATCTTGATGCCGTCCACGGGGAAATGCTTGAGGTAGTTGAACGACGAGAGTCCGCTGCCGAAATCGTCGAGGAGGAATCGCACCCCGAGGGCGCGCAGCGTCTCGATGAGGCCGCGGGCGCGCTCGACGTTCGCGATGGCCGCGGTCTCGGTGATCTCGAAGTACAGGCACTGGGGCGGCACGTTGTACTGCGCGAACTTCTCCTGCATGAAGTCGGCGAATTCGGGGCTCGAGAGCGTGTGGCCCGAGAGGTTGATCGAGAATTCCGCCGGCGTGGGGTTGTCGCGCATCTTGGCCAGGCGCCGGAAGTCCGAGAACGCGCGATCGATCACCCAGCGGTCGATGGTGCGCATGAGGTCGTAGCGCTCGGCCACCGGGATGAACGACATGGGCAGGATCAGCTCCCCGCCGGTCTCGCTCATGCGCAGCAGCGCTTCCACCCGGGGAATTCCCTGGGTACGCGGCATCTCGATGGGCACGATCGGCTGGTAGAGCAGCGTGAAGGCCCCTTCGGTGAGGGCGTCGTTGATGCGCTTCAGCCACCCGCGGCTCGTCTGGCGCATGTACTGGGAGGTGCTCGCATCGTGGAAGGCGAAGACGCGGTTGCGCCCCTGCTCCTTCGCGGTGAAGCAAGCGGTGTCCGCCTCGCTCAGCACCGCGGACAGGCTCGGTGCCAGCTTCGTGATGGCGACCACGCCGACGCTCACGCCCACCTGGAACGCCTTCTCGCTCCACTCGAATTGCCACGCCTGCACCGCGTCCCTGAGCTGGGTCGCGGCGGCCTGGGCGAATTCCGCGCTGCAGTTCTCGAGCAGCACCGCGAACTCGTCGCCGCCGATGCGCGCGAGCAGCTCGCCTTCGCGCAGCGTCGCCTGCAGCACCGGGGCGATGCGGCGCAGCAGCTCGTCGCCCGCCAGGTGGCCGAAGGAGTCGTTGATGCGGTGGAAGTAGTCGATGTCCAGGTAGAGCAGCGCGTGGGTGCTGCCCTGGCTCTTGGCGGTGGCGAGCGCGCTCTCGAGGCGCTCTTCCAGCGCCTTCCTGTTCGGCAGCCCCGTGAGCGGGTCGTGGTTGGTGAGGAAGAAGATCTGCTGGCGCGCCGTGTCCAGGCGCTCCTGCATCTTGCCGTGCTGGGACTGCAGCTCCTGGGCGAGGCCCAGCACGTCGTGCTTCAGGTCCTCGAGGGGCGCGGTGAGCTCGGGGAGCTCCGGGCGCTCGCCGCCGCCGGCCACGTGGCGCAGCGCTTCGCGCACGGCCTCGACCTCTCCCACCACGGCCCGCGCCGCGAAGGAGCCCAGCAGGAAGAGGCTCGCGACACTTCCGGCGAGCGCGAGGGAAAGCGTCCACATCTGCGCGTGCATGGTCTGCAGCCCCAGGAAGCGCGAGGCGAGCAGGTAGACCGCGCAGAAGACCGCGAGGGGAATCGCGCCCAGCCCGACCAGGCGCGCGGCGAGCAGCTTGCGCGGCTCCGCCGCGGAGCTCCCGGACACGGGAGGGCTCACGCCGTCGCGAGGTGCATCCACAGGCATTTCCCGTTGCTTTCGCGCTCGATGCGCTCGCACATCGCGGCGTGCGCGGCGCGCTCCGCGTCGTTCGCCCGCACTACCACCAGCGCGCCTTCGCGCGGCGCCTCCGAGAGCGCCATGGACGTCCCCTGCGCGGAGAGCATCGCGATGTCGAGCGTCTCCTGCCCGCGCGTCATGGCGAGCCACACGTCGGCCAGGAGCTGCGCGTCGAGCAGCGCGCCGTGCAGCGTGCGCTTCGAGTGGTCCACGGCGTAGCGATCGCACAGCGCGTCGAGGGAATTCTTCTTGCCCGGGTGCAGGTCGCGGGCCATCGCGAGGGTGTCCGAGACGGTGCACACCGTTCCCAGCGCCGGGCGCCCGAGGCGCGCGAGCTCCGCGTCCAGGAACGCCACGTCGAACGGAGCGTTGTGGATCAGGAGCTCCGCGCCCTCGACGAACTCGAGGAGCTCCTCGGCGATGTCGGCGAACTTCGGCTTGTCCGCGAGGTCCTCGGCCGTGAGGCCATGCACCTGGCTCGCGGCCGCGTCGATGGCGCGCTCGGGATTCACGTAGCGATGGAAATGCCGCCCCGTGGCGCGACGCCCGTCCATCTCGAGGCAGGCCACCTCGATGATCCGGTGCCCCGATTCCGGCTCGAGGCCCGTGGTCTCCGTATCCAGGACGATGCGCCTCAATTTTCCCCCTTCGTGTCCGCCGCGCTCATTCGAGCGACGCCACGCCCTTGTTGGCCAGGGCATCGGCGCGCTCGTTGCCGTCGTGCCCCGAATGTCCCTTCACCCAGATCCAGTCGATATGGTGCGCACGCACGATCTCGTCGAGCTTCTTCCAGAGGTCGGCGTTCTTCACCGGCTCCTTCGCCGCCGTCTTCCAGCCCCGGGCCTTCCAGCCCTCGATCCACTCGGTGATGCCCTTCTGCACGTACTGCGAATCGGTGTGGAGCAGCACGCGGCACGGCTGCTTCAACGCGCCCAGCGCCTCGATCACCGCCGTGAGCTCCATGCGGTTGTTGGTGGTCGCGGGCTCGCCGCCGTAGAGCTCCTTTTCCGTGCCGTTCCACGCGAGCAACGCGCCCCATCCGCCGGGTCCCGGGTTTCCCTTGCACGCGCCGTCCGTATAGATGTGGATGGTCTTCCCGTGGGTCGCGCGGGCCGATGGCGCATCACGCTTCAATTACTTGACGATCCTCAGGTGCGCGGCGGGCTTGGACGCCGCGATCACGTCCTCCGAGCGGCTCGTGGCCGAACCCTGCCGCTTCGCCGCGGCGACGAGAGCCTTTTCCCGCGCGCTCTTTTCCTGCCACGCGGGGGTGAGGAGCCGCATGCCGCGCACGCGCTTGATGGCCTGGAGCATGTACACCGCGCCTCCCACGGCCCACCAGCGATCGCCCGCGGGCTCCATGAACCGGAAGCGCCGACGCAGGACTTCGTTGTCGAAGGGAGGTGCGTAGGCGGTGAGGCGGCCCGCGGACACGTCGAAGCCCAGCAGTGCCAGCCAGTCCTTCACCCGCAGCAGCGACACGAAGCGGCCGTTCCAGGGCACGGCGGAGCGCGAAGGGCCCACGGCGCTGCGCAATCCCCACAGGCTCCAGGGATTGAATCCCATGATCACGAGGCGGCCTTCCGGCATCATGATCCGGTCGACTTCCCGCAGGATCCCGTGGGGCTGGGCCGCGAACTCCAGCACGTGGGGCAGTAGTACCAAGTCGATCGACTGGGTGGCGAACGGCAGCTCGTCGCACTTGGCGTAGAGGTCGGGCGAGCCCAGGGCGGCCACGCGCACGCGATGCGCGATGCGGCTTTCGCGCAGCAGGTCGGTGCCCGAAAAGCCCAGCTGCACGGCGTGGAAGCCGAAGATGTCCGGCGTCACGTCGTCCAGGTACGCGCGCTCCTTCTCGAGCAGGTATTGCCCGAGGGGCGTCTCGAACCAGTCCTGCAGCGTGTTGGTCGCCATGGGGCAATTCTAATAGACTCGGACCCATGATGCAGATCCACGCGATCCCGGCGTTCCAGGACAACTACCTCTGGGTGCTCGCGGTGGACGGGGCGGCCGCGGTGGTCGATCCCGGCGACGCCGCGCCGGTCGAGCGCTTCCTGGAAGACCGGGGGCTGCGCCTGGCGGCGATCCTCGCCACCCACCACCACGCCGATCACATCGGCGGCGTGCCCGCGCTCGCCCGGCGCTGGAAGTGCCCGGTCTTCGGCCCCGCCCACGACGGCGTGGACGGGCTTTCCCAGCGCCTGGTGGAGGGCGACCGCATCACGGTCCCCGGCCTCGGCGTCGCATTCGACGTGCTCGACGTTCCGGGGCACACGGCGGGACACATCGCGTACGTGCGCCGGGATCCCGATCCCGTGGTCTTCTGCGGCGACACCCTTTTCGCCTGCGGATGCGGGCGGCTCTTCGAGGGCACGCCGGCGCAGATGTCCTCGTCCCTGGGCAAGCTCGCGCGGCTCGCCGGCGCCACGCGCGTGTACTGCGCGCACGAATACACGCTCGCCAACATCCGGTTCGCCGAAGCGGTGGAGCCGGGCAACCGGGCGCTCGCCGATCGCAAGGCGCGGGACACCGAGAAGCGCGCTCGCGGCGTGCCGACGGTGCCGTCCTCCATCGCCGAGGAGCTCGCGACCAATCCGTTCCTGCGCTGCTCCGAGCCCGCGGTGATCGCCGCGGCCGAGCGGCGCGCGGGGCACGCGCTCCCCGGTCCCGTCGAGGTGTTCGCCACGATCCGCGAATGGAAGAACACGTTCTGAATTCCGCCGATCCGGGCTTCGCGATCCGCCCCGCCCTCTCAAGCGACGTGGCGGAAATCCTGCGCCTCATCGGCGAGCTCGCCGAGTACGAGAAGCTCGCCGACATGGCGGTGGGCACCGAGGCGAGCTTGCGCGAGGCGCTCTTCGGAGCGCGTCCCGCCGCCGAGGCGATGATCGCCGAGCGGGGCGGCCGCGCGGTGGGCTTCGCGCTCTACTTCACCACGTTCTCCACGTTCCTCTGCAAGCCGGGGCTCTACCTCGAGGACCTGTTCGTGGAGCCCGCCCATCGCGGCGCGGGTATCGGCAAGGCGTTGCTCCAGCGCCTGGCGCAGCTTGCCGCGGAGCGCGGCTGCGGCCGGCTCGAGTGGCGCGTGCTCGACTGGAACGAGCCCTCGATCCGCTTCTACGAATCCCTGGGCTCGAGCCTCATGAAGGAGTGGATCCTGGTGCGCATGACCCGTCCCGAATTCGAGCGCCTCGCGGTAAAATGACGGCTGGCCGCCTACCGGGCGGCCAAATCGTTTCTTTCCCGCGCGAGAGATCCATGCTGGAAACCCTGCAAGCCGAATTCCGCAAAGCCGCCCCCGCCGTCGATTTCTGCGCGCTGCGCTTCGTCGAGGAGTCGAGCGAGTACCTCGCGGTGCGCCAGGACGTGGCCGAGCCGCCGCAGCTCGCCGTGAGCCGCGGCGCGATGCTCACCGTGATCGACCAGGGCGGGCTGGGCTATGCCGCGACGAGCGATCTTTCCCGCGCCGGGATCACCGAGGCACTCGACCGGGCGCGCCGCTTTGCCGCGCTCACCGCCGGCAAGAGCGTCGTGGACTACGGCACCGTCGGCCTTCCCAGCCCGCAGGGTCGCTACCAGTCGCCGCGGGGGCGGGATCCGGCGAGCCTCACCCGCCAGGACAAGTACGACCTCCTCGCCGCCGAGGCGAAGGAATGCCGCATCGACGAGCGCATCGTCGACTGGGAGGCCAACCTGTGGTCGACCACGTCGAAGCAGGCGTACTTCACCGCCGACGGCGGAGCGGTCGAGCAGGAATTCCACTTCGTCGTGCCGAACCTCTCGGCCACGGCGTACGCGAAAGGCGAATCCCAGACGCGCACCCACGCCGGGCGCTACAACGGTTTCTGCCGCCAGGGCGGCCTCGAGATCCTCGAGGCGTTCGGCCTGAAAGGCGGCGGGCGGCAGGTGGCCGAGGGTGCGCTCGAGCTCCTCGCCGCGCCCAATTGCCCGAGCGGGAAGATGGACGTGGTGCTCATGCCCGACCAGATGATGCTGCAGATCCACGAATCCATCGGCCATCCCCTCGAGTTGGACCGCATCCTGGGAGACGAGCGCAATTTCGCGGGCACCAGCTTCGTGACGCTCGACATGTTCGGAGCCTATCGATACGGCTCGCCGCTCCTGAACGTAACCTACGATCCCACGCGCCCGGAGGAGTACGCGAGCTACGGGTGGGAC
>JAAOZZ010000100.1 GCA_012274175.1 Betaproteobacteria bacterium | reverse complement strand
GTGGTGCCGGAAGGCCATCGCTGGCGGGCCCGCAAGGCGGTGAAACCCTCCGAGCTCGCGGAGGAGAACCTCCTGGTGCTCAACGCCGGCCATTGCTTCCGCGACCAGGTGCTCGAGGCATGCCCGGGGCAGTCGAACACGGCGCTGAACGAGGGCCGCGGCGGCAGCTCGCTCGAGACCATCCGCAACATGGTGGCCTCGGGCCTCGGCGTGAGCGTGCTGCCGGCGAGCGCGCTGGGCGCGCGCTACGCCACCAAATTGCTCAAGGTGGTCCCGTTCTCCTCTCCCGTGCCCTCGCGCAAGGTGGCCCTCGCGTGGCGCACCACCTTCGACCGGCCCATGGCCGTCGATACCCTCGCCGATGCGATCCGCTCGGTGAAGATGACCTGCCTGCGGATGGCGAAAGCGGCGTAAAAGGGGTCCCTTTTACCTCAGGAGATGTCCTTCGCGAGCGCGGCGCGGATCTCGGCGGGCAGGGGATCGATCTTCGCCTGGTATTGCGGATGGTCGACGCCGATGGAAATGCCCACGCCGTACTTGAACGACTCGGCCATCTCGGCCGTGAGCTCGAAGCGCAGGAAATGGACCGACGAGGTCTTCTCCTCGTTCTCGCGCTCCAGGTCCTCGTCGGCGATCGCGAACACCTGGGGGCAGCCTTCGACGCGCACCCAGGTCCGTTCCTCCACGCCCTTCAGGCGGGCGAGGGCGCGCCGGCGCTCCTCCTCGTCCTCGTACTCGATCAGCATTGTCGCCTTCAGGTTGTGCCCATCCGGGATCAACGGGTTGTAGGCGTCGAGCTCGTCCTGGATGCCCGCCTCCTCGAAGATGCGCTCCACCCGCAGCATCTCCTGCACCTGGTAGCGGATGGTGAGCTCGTCTTCGAAGATGAGCGTCACGTGCTCGCCCAGGTGGACGATGCGGTTCTTCTTGTGGGCCAGCACCTGCGCGCGGAATTCCTTCCGCGCCTTGGCGTAGGCCTCGAGGGTCATCAGGGATTCCCGTGAGATCTTTTGCATGGCGGTCGTCTTCATGAGCGTTGGCGGCAGCGAAATCAGTCGGGCAGCCCGTAAGCCATCCGCACCAGGGTGAGGGGGTGCCTGAGCTCGGCCTTGCCCTTGTCCGCGCCCAGGCCCTGCTCGATGTGGTGGCCGGCGAGCTCGCAGTCGGAGGAAAAGAAGTCGGGCGCGAACTCCGCCACCTGGCGAAAGACCGGACGGCCGATCTTGAGCGCCGTGGCGTGGTATTCCGCCTTCACGCCGTAGGTGCCCGCATGGCCCGAGCAGCGCTCGATCACGAGCACCTCGGTGCCCGGGATCGCCTCGAGCGTCCCCTTCGTGCGCGGCCCGATCTTCTGCACCCGGGAATGGCACGGCACGTGGTACGCGACCTTGCCAAGCGACCGGGGGAACTCGGTCTTCAGCAATCCGTCGCGCCGGCGCGCCATGAGGTACTCGAAAGGATCGAACATCGCGTCACGCACGAGGCGCACATCCTCCTCTTCGGGGAACATGAGAGGCAGCTCCTGCTTGAACATGAGCGTGCACGAAGGCACCGGCGTCACGATCGCGTAGCCCGCGCGCGCGAGCTTCGCCAGGTGCGGGATGTTCTTCTCCTTGAGCGCCGCCACGGACTCGAGGTCGCCCTGCTCGAGCTTGGGCATGCCGCAGCACGCCTCCTTCTCCACCAGGACGTAGGGGACCTCGTTGTGCGCGAGGATCTTCAGCAGGTCGTGGCCCACGCCCGGCTCGTTATAGTTCACGTAGCAGGTGGAGAAGACGGCCACCTTGCCGGGCGTGCGCTCGCCGACGCGCACCGGGAAGGGCGCGCTTTCCGGCGCGCTCGCGCGAAACGTGGGCGATGCAAAGGAGGGAAGCCACGCGTCCTTCGATACCGCCATCGCCCTTTCGCCCAGGGCGCGCAGGGGCTTCGACTTCGCCGCGGCGTTGACCACCTGGACCACCACCGGGATCGTCGCGAGCTTGCCGTTGCGGTCGGTGGAGGAGAGCAGCCGGTCGCGCACGGGATGGCGGAGCTTGCCCGCGCGGAACACGTGCGCCTTGGCGCGCAGCATCAGGTGCGGAAAATCCACGTTCCACGGATGCGGCGGAACGTAGGGGCACTTCACCATGTAGCAGAGGTCGCAAAGGTAGCACTGGTCCACCACGTCCTGGAACCGCTCGCGGGGAACCGACTCGAGCTCTCCCGTGGCGCCCTCGTCGATCAGGTCGAAGAGCGTGGGAAAGGCATTGCACAGGCTCACGCAGCGCCGGCATCCGTGGCAGATGTCGAAGACCCGCTCCATCTCGGCCACGATCTTCGGCTCGTCGTAGTACGACGGATCCTTCCAGTCGATGGGATGTCGGGTGGGCGCCTCGAGGCTGCCTTCGCGCACGGTCATTTGAATTAAAAAGGGGTCAGATTACTTTTCCCGCGTCGTGGATAAGTAATCTGACCCCTTTTCCTGCGTGATGGAAAAGTAATCTGACCCCTTTTCTGGCGGTCAGTCGGCGAGGGCGTCGAGCGCTTTCTGGAAGCGGTTGGCGTGGGAGCGCTCGGCTTTCGCGAGGGTCTCGAACCAGTCGGCGATCTCCTCGAAGCCTTCGCTGCGCGCGGACTTGGCCATGCCGGGATACATGTCGGTGTACTCGTGGGTCTCGCCGGCGATCGCGGCCTTGAGGTTCTGGCGCGAGCTGCCGATGGGAAGATCGGTGGCGGGATCGCCCACTGCCGCGAGATAGTCCAGGTGGCCGTGCGCGTGGCCGGTCTCGCCTTCCGCGGTCGAGCGGAAGATCGCGGATACGTCGTTCTGCCCTTCGACGTCGGCCTTGTTGGCGAAATACAGGTAGCGGCGGTTTGCCTGGGATTCGCCGGCGAACGCGGCCTTGAGATTGTCGTGGGTCTTGGTGCCTTTGAGTGCTTTCATGCATGCCTCCAATGGGAACGGGATCCTGCATCACTCTAGTCCCGGGGGAGCGAAAGCGTCCAATTGATTGTTTCGATTCGCCCGATTGGCGGGGCCAATGAAGGGACTTGCAAGCTCGACGGAGGCTATTTCGTGGCTCTCAACCGGGAGAGCGCCGCACGGAACGCGCGGGCGGCGTCGTCCTCAAGCGGATGGTGGGCGCCCTCCACCACGGCGCGGCCCTCCACGAAGACGTCGCGTACACGGTTCGCGCTGCCCGAGAAGATCGCCACCGCGAGGCGCGCCGAGGCGCCCAGGCCCTCGAAATCCAGGTCGTCGCCGTCCAGCACGACGAAATCCGCGCGCCGCCCCGGGGCCAACGCCCCGACGGGCTGGCCGATCGCGCGCGCACCGCCCTCGGCCGCGAGGCGCCACAGGTTCGCGCCCACGTCGGGCTCCCGCTCGTCGGCCGCGACGTTGCGAAGGCGCATGCGAAGCCGCTGGCTGTATTCCAGCTGGCGCAGCTCGTCGAACGGGTTTGCCGAGACGTGGCAATCGCCTCCCACGCCCCACGGGGCCCGTGCCTCGAACCAGGGCGCGAACTCGAAGATGCCGTCACCCAGGTTGGCCTCGGTGGTGGGACAGAGGCCCACGCAGGCTTGCACGGCCGCGAGCTCGCGCATCTCGAGCGCCGTGAGGTGGGTCGCGTGGACCAGGCACCAGCGCGCGTCCACCTCCACCAGGTCGCTCACCCACGCAAGCGGCGTCGTGCCGTGGGTCGCGATG
>JAAOZZ010000099.1 GCA_012274175.1 Betaproteobacteria bacterium | reverse complement strand
GGTCGTGTCGGCACGGATGCCTTCGTCGGCCGCGATCGTGGCTTCCCGGGTGAAGAGGCGGCCCGAGTCCTTGTCGGCGACTCCCATCGTCACCTTCATCGGCACGATCTCCTGGGAGAATTTCCCGGCCGCGGCCGCGGCGGCGGCGCGCTGCTGGCTTCTTGCGCCGTACTCGTCCTGCTTCTCCCGCGGGATGCCGTAGCGCTTCGAGACGGTCTCCGCGGTCTGCAGCATCGTCCAGTAGAGTTCCGGCTTGTGCTCGGCGAGCCACGACTCGCGGATCATGTGGCGGTTGGACTCGTTCTGCACGCAGGAGATGGATTCCACGCCCCCGGCCACGAAGACCTCGCCTTCGCCCGCGAGGATGCGCTGGGAGACCATGGCGATCGACTGCAGCCCCGACGAGCAGAAGCGGTTCACGGTGGCGCCCGGCACGGTGACCGGGCATCCGGCGCGCAGCGCGACCTGGCGCGCGATGTTGGCTCCCGTGGCCCCCTCGGGGTACGCGCAACCCATGAGCACGTCTTCCACCGCGGCGGGATCGATCCCCGCGCGCTCGATCGCGTGGCGCACGACGTGGCCGCCCATGGTGGCCCCGTGGGTCATGTTGAAGGCGCCGCGCCAGGACTTCGCGAGTCCGGTGCGGGCGGTGGATACGATGACGGCGTCGGTCATGATTTTCTCCCTCTCCTTTGGGAGAGGGCCGGGGTGAGGGTCAATTGAACGTCCTGCCTTCGGCGGCGAGCTTCGCGAGGAGCGGCGCCGGCTTCCAGAACGAGGGATCGCCGTGGGGATTCGCGGCGAAGCGCTCCATGCTGCGCGCGACGTTGTACAGGCCCGCCATGTCCGCGTAGAGCATCGGGCCGCCCCGGTGCATCGGGAAGCCGTAGCCGGTGAGGTACACCATGTCGATGTCGGAGGCGCGCGAGGCGATGCCTTCCTCCAGGATGCGCGCGCCCTCGTTCACCAGCGCATACACGCAGCGCTCGACGATCTCCGCCGCGTCGATCTTGCGCGCGACGATGCCCTTCTCCTTGCGATAGGCGGCGATCATCTCGTCCACCTGGGGATCGGGGATCGCGTCGCGGCGCCCCGCTTCGTAGCGGTACCATCCCGCGCCGGTCTTCTGGCCGAAGCGCCCCATCTCGCACAGGCGATCGGCGAGGCGCGAATAGATCATGCTCGGGCGTTCCTGGTAGCGGCGCTTGCGGATCGCCCAGCCGATGTCGTTGCCCGCGAGGTCGCTCATGCGAAACGGGCCCATCGCCATGCCGAATCCCTCCATCGCCTGGTCCACCTGCCGCGGCGAGGCGCCTTCTTCCAGCAGGAAGAGCGCCTGGCGCAGGTAGTGCTCGACCATGCGGTTGCCGATGAAGCCGTCGCACACGCCCGAGACGACCGCCGTCTTGCGGATCTTCTTCGCGACCTGCATCACGGTGGCGAGCACGTCCTTCGCGGTCTTCGCCCCGCGCACCACCTCGAGCAGCCTCATCACGTTGGCGGGGCTGAAGAAGTGCATGCCCACGACGTCCTGGGGCCGCTTCGTCGTTCCCGCGATCCGGTTCACGTCGAGCGTGGACGTATTGGTGGCGAGGATCGCGCCGGGCTTGGCGACGTCGTCCAGCTTGCGGAACACCGCCTCCTTGACGCCCATCTCCTCGAACACCGCCTCGATCAGGAGGTCGGCGGACCTCACGTCGTCGTAGGAGAGCGTGGGTTTCAGCAGCTTCATGCGCTGCTCGAGCTTCTCGGGCGTGAGCTTGCCGCGCTTCACGCTGGCCTCGTAATTCTTCCGGATCGTGGCGATGCCGCGATCGAGCGCCTCCTGCTTCGTTTCCAGGAACGTCACGGGAACGCCGGCGTTGAGGAAGTTCATCGCGATGCCGCCGCCCATGGTGCCCGCGCCGATCACCGCCACCGATTCCACCTTGCGCGTGGGCGTGTCGGACGGCACGTCGGGGATCTTCGAAGCCGCGCGCTCGCCGAAGAAGGCGTGGCGCAGGGCCCGGGATTCGGGCGACTGGATGAGCGGCAGGAAGAGCTCTCGCTCGTATCGCAGTCCCTCCTCGAAGGGCTTCGACACGGATGCGGCCACCGCGTCCACGCACTTGAGGGGCGCGGGATAGTTTTTGACGATCGCGCCCACGCTGTTGCGGGCGAACTGGAAGTACGCCTCGGCCTCGGGATGGGTGGACTTGCGATCGCGCACGAGCGGCAGCGGCCGTGCATCGGCCACTTTCGCGGCGAAGGCCGACGCGCCCTCGAGCAGGTCGCCCTCGACGATCCCGTCGAATAGCGCGGTGTCCTTGAGCTGCGCGGCCGGGACCGCGGCGCCCGAGACGATCATGTTGAGCGCCGTCTCCACGCCCACCGCGCGCGGCAGGCGCTGGGTGCCGCCCGCGCCGGGGATGAGGCCGATCTTCACCTCGGGCAGCGCCACCTGGGCGTCGGGCGCGGCCACGCGGTAATGGCACGCAAGGGAAAGCTCGAGGCCTCCGCCCATGCAAGTGCCGCCGATCGCTGCGATCACGGGCTTGGCGCTGGTTTCGACCACGCGGATCAACGTGTGCAGCGTGGGCTCGGCGAGCGCTTTCGGCGTGTTGAATTCCTTGATGTCCGCGCCGCCCGAGAACATCTTGCCCGCGCCCACGAGCACGATGGCCTTCACCCGCGCGTCGCCCTGGGCGGCGTCGATGCCCGCGACGATCGCGGTGCGCTGACCGTGGCCCAGCCCGTTCACCGGGGGATTGTCGAGGGTGATCACGGCCACTGCGCCGCGCACCGCGTAGGCATCGCTCATTCGAGGCTCCTCAGACTTCCAGCCATTCCCTGCGCACCGCGCCGTCGGCCCGCAGCGCCTGCGGCGTGCCTTCGAACACGATACGCCCGTGGCCCATCACGTACAGGCGATGGGAGATGCTGAGCGCGATGGTGAGCTTCTGCTCGATCAGCAGGATCGCCACGCCGCGCTCGGCGATCTTCTCCAGCAGCTCGCGCACCAGCGCCACCAGCCGCGGCGCCAGCCCTTCCGTGGGCTCGTCCACCATGATGAGCTCCGGGTCTCCCATGAGGGTACGACAGATCGTGAGCATCTGCTGCTCGCCGCCGGAGAGCACGCCGCCGGGCGCGTCGCGCCGTTCGCGCAGGATCGGGAAGAGGGCGTACATCTGCTCCAGGGTCCAGCGCCCGCCGGGTTTCGCGGCCTTCATGCCGAGGAGCAGGTTCTCGCGCACGGTGAGGGTGGGAAAGATCTCGCGGTTCTCCGGCACGTAGCCCAGGCCGCGGCGGGCGATCTCGTGGGGCTTCAACCCGTCGATGCGCACGCCCTTGAAACGTATGGCTCCCACCGCGGGCACTTGGCCCATGATGGTCTTGATGGTGGTGGAGCGGCCCGCGCCGTTGCGCCCGAGCAGGCTCACGATCTCGCCGGGGCCCACGTGGAAGCTCACCCCCTGCAGGATGTGGCTCTTGCCGTAGTAGGCGTGCAGCTCCTCCACCTCAAGCATCGGAGTCCCCGAGGTACGCGCTTCGCACCGCTTCGTCGTCGTGGATGCGCGCCGGAACGTCGGTGGCGATGACCTGGCCATACACGAGCACCGAGATGCGATCGGCCAGGTCGAAGACCACCCCCATGTCGTGCTCCACCATCACGAGCGTGCGGTCGTGGGTGACGGAGCGGATCAGCTCCACGGCGTTCTCGGTCTCGTGGCGGCTCATGCCCGCGGTGGGCTCGTCCAGCAGGATCAGCTTGGCGCCCCCGGCGACGGTAATGCCGATCTCGAGCGCCCGCTGCTCGGCATAGGTGAGCACGCCCGCCGGCGTGTCGCGGCGCGCGGTGAGGCGGATCTGCTCGAGGGTGCGGTCGGCTGCCTCGTTCGCGTCCCGCAGCCGGTCGACCCGGCGCAGGAAATCGTAGCGGTAGCCCAGGGACCACAGCACGCCGCAGCGGATGTTCTCGTGCACCGTGAGGCGGGGAAAGATGTTGGTCACCTGGAAGCTGCGCGCGAGGCCCCGGCGCGCGATGCGAAAGGCGCGCTTGCCGGCGATCTCCTCGCCGTCCAGCCGGATCGAGCCGCGGGTGGGCGCGATGCGCCCGCTCACCAGGTTGAAGAGCGTGGACTTGCCCGCGCCGTTGGGACCGATGATCGCGTGGCGCTCGCCGCGCGCGATCGCGAGCGACACGCCGCGGATGATGGGCGTGGCCCCAAAGCTCTTGTGCACGTCCGTGAGCTCGAGCGCGCAGGGCACGGCGGGTCCGGCCGCGGGCGCGGAGCGCGGCTCGGCCACGGCGATCGTCTCAGCCACGGGCGTGGATCTCCTCGCCCGCGCGCCGCCACGCCTCGGCCACGCGCGGCCCGACGACGCGCAGCAGCGCGTACCCGGCGAGTGCCAGGGACGCGGCCCCAAGCCACGGCCACGGCGTCGCCGTGTCCATGGGGATCCAGAAGAGCTTCATGAGGGCGCCCGCCTCGGGCTGGGTGGAGCGGCGGTAGGCGATCTCGATCAGCGTCACGGCGCCCAGGGTGAGGGCGAGCGCGGGTGCCGCCGCGAGCAGGTAGGAGCGGGCGATGGGCGCCATCGCCCGCGCGCGCAGCGCCGCCAGATGCATCATCAGCAGGCCCGCCAGCCCTCCCGGCACGTACACGACGATGCCCATGAAGAGGAGCCCCAGGTAGAGGAGCCACGCGGTCGTGTAATCGGACAGGCTCACCTGCAGCCACGTGATGGCGACCGCCCCGAGGATCGCGCCGATGAAGTGGCCCACGCCGCCGATGTAGACCATGAGCAGCACCGCCCCGGAGCGTGTGTCGCTCACCGCCTCGGCCGCGACGATCTCGTAGTTGATGGCGTGCAGGCCGCCCGCGAGCCCGGCGAACGCCGCCGCGACACTGAAGGCGATGAAGCGCACGCGCTGCGGGTTGTAGCCGATGAACTCGACGCGCTCGGGATTGTCGCGCACGGCGTTGCACAGGCGTCCCACGGGCGTGCGCATGAACGCGTACATGAGCAGCGCCGCCACGAAGAGCCACGCCGCGATCACGTAGTAGACCTCGACCTGGGAGCCGAAATCGAGCCCGAAAAAGGCGGGCGCCTTCGTGCGGCTGGCGGTCACGCCCTCCTCGCCGCCAAAGAACGAGGGCAGCATCAGGGAAGTCGCGTGCACGAGCTCGCCCACGCCGAGCGAGATGAGGGCGAAGATGGTCCCCGCGCGCCGCGTGGTGAGGGCCCCCAGCACGATGCCGAAGGCGAGACCCCCGACCGCGCCCGCGAGGGGCACGAGCGGCAATGGGATCGGCAGGCCCGCGTTCACCGCGCGCAGCAGGTGGATCGCGGCGTAGCCGCCGAGGCCGAAGTACACCGCGTGCCCGAAGGACAGCAGCCCCGTCTGTCCCAGCAGCAGGTTATACGAGAGCGCGAACACCGCGGCGATGCCCATCTGGGAAAGCAGCGACCGGCCGAAGTCGCTCTGCAGCCCCGGGATCCACGGCAGGACGGCCAGCAGGACCGCGCCGCCGATCCAGAAGGCGGGACGGCCTTGCGGGGTCATGTATCGCGCGTGCCCAGGAGGCCGCGGGGCCGCACGATCAGCACCAGCACGAGCAGCAGGTAGGGGAGCATCGGCGCGGCCTGGGAGATCTTCACGGCGTAGACCTCGCGCAGCGCCGAGGCGGGACCCACGGTGACCCCCAGCACTCGGAAGAGGTCGAGCAGCGAATAGTCGAGCGCCACGGCGAAGGTCTGCACGATGCCGATCAGCATCGAGGCGACGAAGGCGCCGGGAATCGACCCGAGCCCGCCCACCACCACGACCTCCCAGTACTCGCGTGGGCGCAGCGCCTGCCTCGCGAAACGATCCATCACAATGAAGGCCGAGCTGAACCCGCGCGCCAGATGCGCCCACAAGACGAACACCAGCCAGGCGCCGATGACCACCGAGGCGAGGATGGGCGAGACGGTCTTGAGATAGCTGCTGAGGATCCGGTAGCAGATGAAACCGCCGAGCATGATGGCGGTCTGCCGGCCTTCGGTGAACTGGTTCATGAAG
>JAAOZZ010000098.1 GCA_012274175.1 Betaproteobacteria bacterium | reverse complement strand
CTTCGGCGGCTCCGCCTTGGGCGGGGTCGCTACGGATTCGGGCGCCTTGGCCGGCTCCACGGCGGGAGGTGTTTCGGCGGCCTTCGGCGCTTCAGCCGGCTTCGCGGGCTCCGGCGGCTTCGTCTCCGCCACCTTGGGCGCCTCGGGAGGCTTGGCGGGTGTTGCCGCGGCGACGGTGGCCTCGCCCGGCTTGGAGGGCACTCCACCTTTCAGGTCGAGCAGGCGCTGCATCTCGCGAATCTGTTTTTCCAGGTCCGCTACGCGCGACTGCGACTCCTTGAGCGCCTTGTCCTTCGCGGTGACTTCTTCCTGCAGGGAATTCAGCCGATCCGGGGACGAGCCCTTTCCGGCCGCGGCCTTGCCGGACTCGGACTTGGACAGGCGCAACGTATCGCTGGGCTCCGTCGAAGGCGCGGGCGGCGGCGTGACGGCGGCGGACGACACACGGCCCGTGGCCGCATTGGAGGACTCCGCGCGCGAGGGAGTCGCGGCGACACCGCCGGAGAGCTGCTCGCGATAGCTGTTCCAGTCGGCGACCTGGGTGCGGATCTCCTTCCCGGCTTCAGCCGGCGTGATCTGCGCCACTTCGTCGGCCGACGGCACCTTGAGGATCTGCCCCGTCTTCAGGCGATTCATGTTGCTGCCCGAGAACGCATCCTGGTTCTGGCGGTACATCGCCACCAGCATCTGCTCGAGGCTCACGTCGGCGGGCTTCACCTGCCCCGCGATCTTGCTCAGCGTTTCGCCCTTCTCGACTGGTCCGTAGGTGTCGCTCGCGCCGGCTTGGGCGGGCTCCGCCTTTCCGGCAGCCATTTCGGCCTGGGCGGAAGGTGCGCCTGTGGGCTCGGCGACAGCGGCAGCGGGTGCCGAAGGCGCCGCCGCCGGCGCTGCGGCCGGCGGCTCGGTTGCCTGCGCGGCGGGCGCCGCGGCGACCGTGGGCGGGGCCACACGAGCGGCCGAATAGCCCGGCGGATCGAGCAGGATCGGATATTCGCGCTGGATGCGGCCCGCGGGCCACGTCACTTCAATGAGTGCATCGACGAAGGGCTCGTTGATCGGCCCGATGCTCGTGACCTTGAGGTAGGGCTGGCCGTTCGGTCGCTTCTCCACCGAAAAGCGCAGCAGCCGCAAGGACGAGGTGTACTCGATGCGGGCATCGCGAAAGGCTTCCGGCGCCGCGACGCGCGCGCTCAGCGAATCGACTTCCCCCGGTTGCAGGGATACGAGGTCGATCTGCGCATCGAGCACCTGGCCAAGGGCGGAGTTCACCGTGAGCTTGCCAAGGCCCGCCGCCTGAACCGCGATCGACGCGCCCAGAAGCAGCGCGACGGCAGCCCCGTTTCTGAAAGTGCTTACCATCGTTTTGCCCATCCCAACCCGGAAGATCGGTGAAAAGTAGAATAACATCAGGACTTTATTGTTTCAACCTCACCCGGTTTTTCACATTATCTCTTAAGTGAGACGTTTTTCAAGCATTTTTTCCCCACGAAACGAGGGTTTACGCCGTGGCGCGTGCCGCAACCCGCGCGTGGAGGAGGATTCCCAGCATGCGGCGAAGGGGCTCGGCGGCCCCCCAGAGCAGCTGATCGCCGACGGTGAATGCGGAAAGATACTCCGCTCCCATGCGCAGCTTGCGCAGCCGCCCGATGGGCACGTCGAGCGTGCCCGTCACGGCCACGGGGGTGAGCCGCTTGAGGGTATCGTCGCGCCGGTTGGGAACGACTTTCACCCAGGGATTGGCCTGTGCGAGCAGTGATTCGACCTCCTGCAACGGGAGGTCGCGCTTGAGCTTGATCGTGAGTCCCTGGCTGTGGCAGCGCATCGCGCCGATGCGCACGCACAGGCCATCGACCGCGACGGGCCGCGCCTCGCGACCAAGGATCTTGTTGGTCTCCGCGTGGCCCTTCCATTCTTCCCGGCTCTGGCCGTTGCCCAGGTCGGTGTCGATCCACGGCAGGAGGCTGCCCGCGAGCGGGACGCCGAAGTGCTCCGTGGGGAATCGTTCGTCGCGCAGGATGCCCGCGACCTCGCGATCGACCTCGAGGATGGCGGAGGCGGGATCGTCGAGGAGCGCCTTGGCCGCGAAATGCACTTCCCCCATCTGCTGCAGCAGCTCGCGCATGTTCTGCGCGCCCGCGCCGGATGCGGCCTGGTAGGTCATCGCACTCACCCATTCCACCAGGTCGGCCTTCAGCAGGCCGTCGATGGCCATCAACATGAGGCTCACGGTGCAATTGCCGCCGATGAAGTTCTTCACACCCTCGGCGATCGCCTTGTCGATCAACGCTCGGTTCACCGGATCCAGGATGATGACGGCGTCCTTTTCCATGCGCAGGGCGGAAGCCGCGTCGATCCAATAGCCGTTCCAGCCCGCGGCGCGCAGCTTCGGAAAGACCAACTTCGTGTAATCGCCGCCCTGGCAGGTGATCAGGATGTCCTGCCGGGCGAGCTCGCGAATGTCGTTGGCGTCCTTGAGGGGACCTACGGGCTTGCCGATCGCGGGTCCCGCGCCGCCCACGTTGGACGTGGTGAAGAAGACGGGCTCGATCGCGTCGAAGTCCCCTTCTTCGCGCATGCGCTCCAGGAGCACGGAGCCCACCATGCCTCGCCAGCCGATGATTCCTACCTTGTTCATGTCTGCGGTCTTCGTTTCCGTTCAGTGTGACTGGAGCGACGCGGCCACCGCGGCGCCCATTTGCGCGGTGCTGGCCGGCCGGGTGCCTTGCGCGGCGATGTCGGCAGTGCGCAGTCCTTGCGCGAGCGCCGCACGCACGGCCTTCTCGATGCCCGCGGCGATCTCCTCGTTGCCGAACGTGTAGCGGAACATCATCGCCATCGAGAGGATCATCGCGAGCGGGTTGGCCTTGCCCTGCCCCGCGATGTCCGGCGCGCTCCCATGGATCGGCTCGTAGAGGCCCTTGCCGTTTCCGTCGAGCGAGGCCGAAGGCAGCATGCCGATGGAGCCGGTGAGCATCGAGGCTTCGTCGGAAAGGATGTCGCCGAACATGTTGCCGGTCACGATCACGTCGAATTGGCGGGGGTTGCGCACGAGCTGCATGGCGCAGTTATCCACGAGCATATGCGAAAGCGCCACCTCCGGGTACTCCGGGGCGATCTCCTCGGCGATGTCGCGCCAGAGCTGCGTGGTCTCGAGGACGTTCATCTTGTCCACGGAGCAGAGCTTCCGGCCCCGGGCCATCGCGATCCTGAAGCCGGAGTGCAGGATGCGGCGGATCTGCGGCTCGGTGTAGTGCATCGTGTTGAAGCCGACGCGGTTGGGCTTCTCGCCCGTGACGCCGCGCGGCTGCCCGAAGTAGATATCTCCCGTGAGCTCGCGCACGATCATGATGTCGAGGCCGCTCACGACCTCGGGCTTCAAGGTCGACGCGTCGGCGAGCTCGGGGAACACGGTGGCGGGACGAAGATTGGCGAAGAAATCGCACTCCTTCCGCAAGCCCAGGATCGCCTTCTCGGGCCGCTTGTCGCGCGCCAGCGTGTCGTACTTCGGGCCGCCGACCGCTCCGAAGAGGACTGCGTCGGATTGCTTCACGAGCTCGAGCGTCTTCGCCGGCAGCGGATCGCCGTGGGCGTCGTAGGCCGCTCCGCCCACCAGCGCTTCCTCGGTCTCGATCTTCAGGCCCTCGCCGCGCAGCACGTCGAGGATGCGAACCGCCTCGCGAAGGATCTCGGGCCCGATGCCGTCGCCGGCCAGGAGCGCGATCTTCATGCCCTCCCTCTCCCCTGGGAGAGGGCCGGGGTGAGGGTCCTCACGAGAAGATCCACGGCTCGGAGCGCTTGCGTTTCTCTTCGTATTCCCTGATCTCGTCCGCATGCCGCAACGTCAACCCGATCTCGTCCCACCCATTCACCAGGGATTCCTTGCGCGACGGATCGATGTCGAAATGCATCGGCTTGTCGCCGGGTGCGGCGACGATCTGCGCCGGCAGGTCGACGGTGAGCTTGAACCCCGGATGCGCGGCCACCTCGGTGAAGAGGTGATCGACCTGGAAATCCAGCAGCACGATCGGCAGCAGGCCGTTCTTGAAGCAGTTGTTGAAGAAGATGTCGGCGAAGGACGGCGCGATGACGGCCTTGAAGCCGTACTGCTGCAGCGCCCACGGGGCGTGCTCGCGCGACGAGCCGCAGCCGAAGTTCTTGCGCGCGAGCAGGATGGACGCGCCCTGGTAGATCGGCTGGTTCAGCACGAAGTCCGGGTTGGGCCTGCGCTTCGAGAGGTCCATGCCCGGCTCGCCCACGTCGAGGTAACGCCAGGCGTCGAACAGGTGCGGTCCGAAGCCCGTGCGCTTGATCGACTTCAGGAACTGCTTCGGGATGATCGCGTCGGTGTCGACGTTCTCGCGGTCGAGCGGCGCGACGAGGCCCGCATGCGTGGTGAATTTTTCCATGGCTCCTACTTGCTCCGGTCCGCCGCCCTCTCGATCGCCTCGCCGCCCTTCTTCACGTCCTTGCCCACGCCCTCGATCGTGTTGCAGGCGGCAAGGGCGAGCATGGCGGTGATGACGCAGAGGATGTTCTTCATGGTGGACTCTTCGAATGACCGGGAATACCGAATTATAGCGAGGCTCCGGTAGGCCGATGGCGCCCGGACGGCGTTCATGCAGTTATCGGGCGCGAAAGAGCGCGGTGATTGGACTTCAAAGAGCGCGGTGATGGAACGTCAAAGTGCGCAGTGATGGCACCTCAAAGAGCGCAGTGATGGGCACCCTAAAGGCGGTTTTGCATTCGACTGATCCCCTGGATCCCCGAAAGGAGCCAGTGGATCCCTTAACGGATCCAGGGGATCAGTCGAATGCAAACCTCGATGTGGGGGCCCTCCGCCAGCGCATGCGCCTCACGCAACGGGAATTCGCCGGTTGGTTCGGCTTCCCCCTCGCCACCCTCAAGCATTGGGAGCGGGGCAACCGGCGACCCACCGGAACCGCGCTCGTCCTTCTCAGCGTGATCCACGAAAACCCGCGCGTCGTGCTGAAGGCCGTGCGGAAGGCGCGCCTTTGGCAGCCGGCCATGCTCCCGGCCATCGTGCCGCACAAGTCGTTCCGGGCGCCGCCCGGCCTCGGGGAACGCGGGCCACCGCTGCGGCCCCGGGGGCCACGCCGCCGCTAGAGGCGCCGGATATCCACGAAGTGGCCCGCGATCGCCGCCGCGGCCGCCATCTCGGGCGAAACCAGGTGCGTACGTCCGCCCGCCCCCTGCCGTCCCTCGAAATTGCGGTTGGAGGTGGAGGCGCAGCGCTCTCCGGCCGCGAGCTTGTCGTCGTTCATGCCCAGGCACATGGAGCAGCCGGCGTCGCGCCACTCGAAGCCCGAATCCTTGAAGATGCGGTCGAGGCCTTCCTTCTCGGCCTGGGCCTTCACCAGGCCGGAGCCCGGCACGACGAGTGCCAGCTTCACGTTCTTCGCCACGCGCCGGCCGCGCACGACCTTGGCGGCCGCGCGCAAGTCCTCGATGCGCGAGTTGGTGCACGAGCCGATGAAGATCTTGTCCACGTCGATCTCGTTCATCGGCGTGTTGGGCTCGAGGCCCATGTAGGTGAGCGCGCGTTCCATCGCCTCGCGCTTGACCGGGTCGCGCTCGCGGTCGGGATCGGGCACGCGGTCCTCGATGGAGACGACCATCTCGGGCGAGGTGCCCCAGGTGACTTGCGGCTTCAACTTCGCCGCATCGATCTCGACCACCTTGTCGAACCGGGCTCCCGGGTCCGAGACGAGCGTCTTCCAATACGCCGCGGCCTTGTCGAACGTCTCACCTTGCGGCGCGTAGGGCCGGCCGCGCAGGTAGTCGATGGTCTTGTCGTCCACGGCGACCATGCCGGCGCGGGCACCCGCCTCGATCGCCATGTTGCACATGGTCATGCGGCCTTCCATGGAGAGCGAGCGCACCGTGGAGCCGCCGAACTCGATCGCGTAGCCCGTGCCGCCCGCCGTGCCGATCTTCCCGATGATCGCGAGGACCAGGTCCTTGGCCGTCACGCCCGCGGGCAGCGCGCCCTCGCAGTGCACGAGCAGGGACTTGGATTTCTTCTGCGTGAGCGTCTGGGTGGCCAGCACGTGCTCGACCTCGCTCGTGCCGATGCCGAAGGCGAGTGCCGCGAAGGCGCCGTTGGTGCTGGTGTGGGAATCACCGCACACGACCGTCATGCCGGGCAGCACGGCGCCCTGCTCCGGCGCGATCACGTGGACGATGCCCTGGCGGCGGTCCTTCATGCCGAAATAGGTCTTCACGTGGAACTTGTCCACGTTGCGGTCCAGCGTCTCGACCTGCAGGCGCGAGATGGGATCCGCGATGCCCTGGTCGCGATGGGCGGTGGGGACGTTGTGGTCGGCGGTGGCGACGATCGACTCCACTCGCCAGGGCTTCCGGTGGTGCACCTCGAGACCCTCGAAGGCCTGGGGGCTCGTCACCTCGTGGACCACGTGCCGGTCGATGTACAGGAGTCCCGTGCCGTCGGCGTCTTCGCGGAAGAGGTGGGAGGACCACAGTTTTTCGTAGAGGGTGAGGGGCATGGCGGATCGGCGCGATCAAACTCCGATTATAGCGACCGCCATGCCCCGTTTCGCGCGCCCTACTTTCCCGGGCCGACGAACGCCGCCAGCGACTGATACGCGTTGAACTGGTCGCCGGCGAACTTCTCCGTCTCGGGCGGCGACATGACGCTCGCGATGGTCCCCCTCATCTTCACCTGCTTGAGCCAGTAAGGGCTCCCCTTCATCTTCCCGAGGATGGCGGACCAGCGATCGACGATCTCCTGGGGCAATCCCGGTGGGCCGTAGAGCGCGCTCCAGCCGGAAACCATCTCCAGGTCCTTCATGCCCACCTCGCCGACGGTCGGCGTATCGGGCGACTCCGGAACGCGCGCAGGCGTGGACACGATGAGCGCCCGGAGCGTGCCCGCCTTGATTCCGCCGACGTACGGCGCCAGCGCATTGCACGTGAAGTCGACCACGCCGCCCAGCACGGCCGCCACGGTGGCGCCGGCACCCTTGTAAGGCACCTTGATGGCCG
>JAAOZZ010000097.1 GCA_012274175.1 Betaproteobacteria bacterium | reverse complement strand
CTCGGGACTCACCCGCAGCCAGTCCAGGTACTCCCCGCACTGGTCGATCATCGCCTTGTTGGTCTCGATCTCGAGGTCCACCAGCTTGGTGAGGAGCGCGTCCAGGAACTGGGGCGACTCGATGAAATCGGAGAAGATCTTCGCGTAGCCGACCATGTACTTGGCCTGCTCGTACAGCCCGCCCCGCCCCGCCTGGCCCATGAGGGCGAACGGCGTGTCCTCGCGCACGTGCTTGCAGTACTCCCGCAGCGTCATGCCGGGAATGGGTGAGTCCTCCCACATCGCCGGGTCGCGGGGGTCGGGCCACGGATAGGAATCGAGGATCCTCAACCCTTCCTCGAGCGGCGCGCTGGTGGCGTGGAACAGCGGGTAGCCGATCATCTCGTAGTAGCCGCCGCGCTCGTGGGGCGTCCACTTGCGGACCACGCCCCATTCGTCCACGTTGATCTCGGCGCTGGGCGGCGAGATGCCCATGTCGAACGGGACCTCCTCGAAGCGGATCGGCCGGAAGCCGGGAGAGCCTCCCGGAGGACCCATCGAGATGCGCAGGAAATCCAGGTCCAGCTTCTCGGCGACCTCGATCTCGAAGCTCACGTCCGTGGTCCACGTGGTGGACCCCGTCCGGTAGTCCCGGGTGTCGGCCTTGTAGTCCATGCCCAGGTACTTGCGCAGGTTCTGGTAGCCCTCGGCCGTGCCCCAGAGCCCGATCGGTACCCGGTCGGGCTCACGCAGGTGCAACGCGTCCAGGACCCGCTTCCTCTGGGGAGGGATTGCCTTGCCGATGATCGCAGCCATTTTCACCTCTCGACCGATACCGGAATTTACCGCGCCGGAGCCCCGCGCCGGGAACCATTGTGCGCAAGTGCCTCATGCAAAATTGGCATGGCTCGCGCTGCCGGGGCCCCGGTAAAAAAAATCGGCCCGCGAGGGCCGATTTTGCCCGATGGGCGAGGTCACTTCATCCAGGGCGGCGTGAATTCCTCGAACTTGCCGTCCTTCACGACCACGAAGGACATGTCGCGCACCAGGAAATGCTCCGGCGCGTTGCCGTGCTCGATGGTGATCGTGGGCACGACGCTGCCCTTCCAGTCCTTGATGCTCTCCATGGATTCCACCAGCCGGTCCCGGGTGATGTTGTCCCGGCCCATGCGCTTGAGCGCCTCGGTGAACACCTGCGCGCCGGTGAAGCCCCAGAGGTGGATCGCGTCCGGGCTCTCCTCGGGGTAGTACTTCTTCAGGATCTGGACCGCCTGCTGGATCTGCGGCGCGGGCGAGTCGAAATCGCGGAAGATGGTCGAGAAATACACTCCCTCCACGGCGTCCTTGCCGGCGAGGTCCACCACTTTCGGGCTCTTGCCGAAGAACACGTTCACCACCGGCACGTTCCAGCCGAGCTTCTTCCTCTCGGTGTAGAACTTGGCGGCGTGCTCCGGCGCGCAGGAGCAGATGACCGCGTCGGGCTTGGCGTTCTTCATCGCGAGCACCTGGGAGCTCACGTCGATCTCCTTCAGCTCGTAGCCCTGCTCGGAGACCAGCTTCACGCCGTACTTGTCGAGGACCGACTTGATGCCTTCCAGGTGCGTCTTGCCCGACGGGTCGTTCTGGTACAGCAGCGCGATCGTCTTGGCGTGGAACACTTCCTTGGCGAAGCGCACCAGGCTGCGGCCCTCGTCCTTGTAGCTCGGATAGAGCGGGAACACCCATTTGCTCGGGTACTCGAGGGGCTTCGCGGCCCCCGTGCCGGCGCCGATGATGGGCATGTTCTGCGAGACCACGTAGTCGATCACCGCGACCGTCGGAGCGGAGCCGAGCGGAGCGACGATGGCGAAGCAGTTGTCGCGCTCGGCGAAGCGCTTGACGATCTGGGCGGTGCGCGCGGGCTCGTACTTGTCGTCGACCATGCGGTATTCGATCTTGCGCCCGTTCACGCCGCCGTTGTCGTTCACGTACTTGAAGTACGCGTCCGCCCCCTTGCCCATTCGGAAGTAGCTCGACTCGTTCCCGGTCATCGGCTGGTACGAACAGACCAGGACGTCCTTGTCCGTGACGCCCGGACCGTTCGCCGCCTGTGCCAGGCCGGCTCCCAGCGCGAGCACCGCGGTCCCTGCAACCGCCCACGTCCACTTCATAGAGCGCTTCATGTTTCTCCTCCTGCGGTAAGTGATGCGTAAGGATTCAGCCTTGACCACCCAGGTACGATTCCACGACTTCCTTGTTGCGGCGCAGTTGCTCCGATGCTCCGGATAGCGCGACTTTCCCCACCTGCAATACGTAGCCGTACGTCGTGTTCTTCAGCGCGACGTGGGCGTTCTGCTCGACGATCAGCATGGTCATGCGCAGCTCCTGGTTGATCCTGCGCAGCGCCGAGAAGATGTCCGCCACGAGGTTCGGGGCCATGCCGAGGGAAGGCTCGTCGAGCAGCAGCAGCTTCGGCCGCGCCATCAGGCCGCGGCCGATGGCGAGCATCTGCTGCTCCCCGCCCGACAGGTTGCCCCCGAGCTGCTTCGCGCGCTCCCGCAGGCGGGGAAAGAGGTCGAGGACCATGGCGAGGTCCTGCTTGACCCCCGCGCTGTCCTTGCGGGTATAGGCGCCCATGCGCAGGTTCTCGAAGACGGCGAGGTCCTTGAAGACCTTGCGTCCTTCCGGAACGTGCGCCACCCCCATGCGCACCATCTGGTTGGGGGTCCGGCCCTCGAGCGCCTTGCCCTCGAAGCGGATCGTGCCGGACGTGGGCCGCACCATCCCGGAAATCACCTTGAGCGTGGTCGACTTGCCCGCGCCGTTCACGCCGAGCAGTGCCACCATCGCGCCTTCGGCCACGTCGAATGAGACGCCGTGCAGCGCCCGCACCGCCCCATAGCCGGCGTGCAGCGACTGGAGGCTCAGGAGCGTCATGCTTCCACCTCCTGCCCCAGGTAGGCGCTGATCACGCTGGGATTCGCGCGGATCTCGGCGGGACTGCCCTGGGCGAGGTTGGCGCCGAAATTGACCACATAGATGTGCTCGCAGCAGTTCATCACCATCGACATGTCGTGCTCGACCATGAGGACGGTGACTCCCAGCTCGCGGTTGATGCGCTTCACCACCTCGCGCAGCTCCGCGGTCTCCTCGTCGTTGCACCCCGCCACCGGCTCGTCGAGCAGGATGAGGCGCGGCTCGGAGGCGAGCGCCCGGGCGATCTCCACCCGCTTCTGGAATCCGTACGGGAGGTGCTTCACGGCGGTGTCGAGCTGGCCGGACAGCCGCAGCATTTCGGCGATCTCGCCCGCGCGGCGCGCAAGCTCGCGCTCCCTGCGCCGGGAGCCGGGCAGCGAATACATGTTGGCGATCGGCGAGCCCGTGAGCCGGTGGGCGCCGATGAGGATGTTGTCGAGCGTGGACTGCTCGCCGAACAGGTTGATGTTCTGGAACGTGCGGGCCATGCCCATCAGGACCATCTCGTGGGGGCGCTTGCGATCGATCAACTCGCCGCGGTAGTAGACGTGTCCCGCGTCGTGGGCCTGGAAGCGGGTGAGCACATTGAAGAGCGTGGTCTTGCCCGCGCCGTTGGGGCCGATGAGGCCCACGATCTTCCCCTCCTCGACGTCGAGGCTCACCTTGTCGCAGGCGACCACGCCCCCGAATCGCACCAGGATCTGCTCGCAGCGCAGGTGGCTCGCCATCAGGGATTCGCCTCCTTGCGCACCATCGCCACCGGCGGGGCGGGCCGCTCCGGCCCCCGCTCGCCCTGGGCGGCCCGCTCCAGCCGCCGGCGCCGGTAGGCCCGGAACGGGCGCGCGATCACCTCGCAGATCCCCGCCGGGGCGAACATCAGCACCGCGATGAGGACCACGCCCTTCAGGATGAACGAGAAGTCGGCCAGGGTCTCGAGGAAGAAGGGCAGCAGCGCCACGAAGGCACCGCCCACGATCGGTCCCATGAGCATGGCCGACCCGCCCACCACCGCGGCTACCAGGATGTCGACCGAATACCAGATGTCGGAGTACACCTCCGCCGAGACGTAGTGCGCGATGAGGCCGTTCAGCGCTCCCGCCGCACCCGTGATCGTGGCGCTGATGGTGAAAGCGAGCGTGCGGTAGAAGAGCCGGTTCACGCCGCTGCTCTGCGCGGCCTTCTCCGAGTCGCGCAGCGCCTTCAACGCGCGCCCCACGCCCGAGCGCACCAGGCTGAAGACGAAGAGCGTGACGAGCGCAAAGAAGCCGAGGCAGACGTAGTAGAAGCCCACGTCGTCGATCTGCATGCCGAAGATCCGGTTGGGCGCGAGCGAGATGCCGTCGCGCCCCTCGAAGAGGGGCACGTTGTTCACCACGGCGCCGACGAAGAACGCGAAGCCCAGGGTGCCGATCGCCATGAAAGGGCCCGCGAGGCGCAGGAAGATGAGCCCCATCACCATGCCCACGAACCCGGCCATCGCGCCGCCGGCCAGCACGCCGAGGGCGAGGTCGATCGCGAAGTACTTCGTCAGGAGTGCGGCGGTGTACGCGCCGATGGCGAGGAAGCCACCGTGGCCCACGGAGACCAGGCCCGTATAGCCGGTGAGGATGCTCACGCCCTGCGCCGCCATTATGTAGATGATCACCAGGGCGGCCTGCCCCGCCATCCAGCCCTTGAACCCGGGCGCGAACGGCATCATGAACAGCAGCAGGAAGAAGAGCACCACCAGCACGAAGTTCTGCGCCGCGAAACTGCGCTTCAGCCGGGCGATGGCCGCCTCGCTTCGCCCGGTCCCGGTCGGGCGCACGCCTTCTTCGTTGCCGGCCATTTCAGATCTCTCTTCTTTTCTGGATACCGAACAGGCCCTGGGGGCGCAGCGCCAGCAACGCGACGATCATCACGAAGGCGGTGGCGGTCTTGTAGTGGGACCCGAGGTAGCCGCCCGCCAGGTTTTCCGCGACGCCGATCATCAGGGCCCCGATGATCGCGCCGGGGATGGAATAGAGCCCGCCGAAGACCGCCGCCACGTAGCCCTTGATCAGGACCTCGTCCATCATCTGCGGCGACACGAAGAGGATCGGCGCGATCAGGATGCCGGCGAAGGCCCCCAGGAATCCCGCCATCCCCCAGGTGAGCAGGACGATGAACCGCACGGGGATGCCCATGAGCGTCGCGGTCTCCGGGTCGTCGGTCACCGCGCGCATGGCGATCCCCTGCTTCGTGAACCGGAAGAAGACGAAGAGGACCACGCCGATTCCGCCGGCCCACGCCATGTTGACCAGGTGGCCTTCGCTGATGACGGTTCCCAGGAAGTGGATCGGGGTCGGATCGAACGTGACGGGGAAGGCCTTGGTGTCGCGGCCCCAGAGCCATCCCGCGACGCCATGAAGGATGTAGTAGACGCCCAGCGTCGCGGTGAAGAGGGTGAGCCAGTCCGAGTCCGCGATCGGCCGCATGACCAGCCGCTCCACCGCGATGCCCAGCGCGACGGTGCACGCCACCGTGAGCGCGATGGTGGCGTAGTAGTTGATCCCGGACTTGAGGAAGAGCACCGCGATGAACGCGGCGATCATGGAGAAGTCGCCCTGGGCGACGTTGATGGTCCGCGTGTTCCGGAAGACGACGACGACGGCGATGGCAGTGAGGGCGTAAAGGCTGCCCGTGGCCAATCCGCTGAT
>JAAOZZ010000096.1 GCA_012274175.1 Betaproteobacteria bacterium | reverse complement strand
ATGGTGACCCACGCGCCCAGCTCGGAGAGGTAGTTTTCCATGGAAGCGAGCACGAAGGCGCCCACCACCGGGCCGAAGACGGTTCCCAGGCCTCCCAGCAGCGTCATGAGCACCACCTCGCCCGACATCGTCCAGTGCACGTCGGTAAGGGACGCCAGCTGGAAGACGATGGCCTTGGTGGCCCCGGCGAGCCCCGCGAGGCCGGCCGAGATCACGTACGCCGCGAGCTTGTAGCGCTCCGTGCGATAGCCCAGGGAGATTGCGCGCGGCTCGTTTTCCCGGATCGCCTTGAGCACCTGGCCGAACGGCGAGTGGATGATGCGGTGGATCAGGAAGAATCCCGCCGCGAAGACCGCGAGCACCACGTAGTACATCGGAATCTGCGTAAGCGGCAGGAAGCCCAGGAGCTTGCCTCGCGGGACCGCCTGGATCCCATCCTCGCCGCCGGTGAAAGGCGCCTGCAGGCAGAAGAAGAAGACCATCTGGGCCAGGGCGAGCGTGATCATCGCGAAGTAGATGCCCTGCCGGCGGATGGCGATGAGGCCGGTGAGGAAACCCAGCACCGTGGAGAACGCCATCCCCGAGAGGATCGCGAGCTCCGGCGGGAAGCCCCACACCTTCGCCGCGTAGGCCGAAGCGTATCCCGCCATGCCGAGGAACATCGCATGCCCGAACGAGAGCAGGCCGCCGAATCCGATGAGCAGGTTGAAGGCGCACGCGAAAAGCGCGAAGCACAGCGCCTTCATGAGGAAGATCGGGTAGATCATGGCCGGCGCCACGAGCAGGAACGCGAACATCACGATGAAGCCCGCGCGGTGGTAGCGCGCCTCCCAGATCTCGTCGCGGGAGGCGAGCGTGGGCGTGCTGGAAGGCGGCTCGCGTTCCATGCCTAGCGTTGCCCGAACAGGCCCTGGGGCCGGATCATGAGGACGATCGCCATGATCACGAAGATCACTGTGCTCGAGGCCTCGGGATAGAAGTATTTCGTGAGGCCCTCGATGACGCCGAGGCCGAAGCCGGTCACGATGGAACCCATGATCGAGCCCATGCCGCCGATCACCACCACCGCGAACACCACGATGATGAGCGAGGATCCCATCTGTGGGCTCACCTGGTAGATCGGCGCGGCGAAGACGCCCGCGAGGCCCGCGAGCCCCACCCCGAAGCCGTAGGTGAGCGTGATCATCCGCGGCACGTTCACGCCGAAGGCCTGCACCAGGGCGCCGTTCTCCGTGGCCGCGCGCAGGTAGGCGCCGAGCTTCGTGCGCTCGATCAGGAACCAGGTGCCGAGGCAGATCGCGAGCGATGCGACGATCACCCAGGCGCGATAGATGGGCAGGTACATGAAGCCCAGGTTGTAGACGCCCGTGAGGCTCTCCGGCATCGAGTACGGCAGCCCCGCGGAGCCGAACTCGTTGCGGAAGATGCCCTCGAGGATCAGCGCCAGCCCGAAGGTGAGCAGCAGCCCGTAGAGGTGGTCGAGCCGGTAGAGGTGCCGCAACATGAGCCGCTCGACCACCATGCCGCTCACCCCGACCAGGACCGGCACCACGGCGAGCGCCCACCAGTAGCCCAGTCCCGCCTTGTTCAGCAGGAAATACGCCACGAAGGCGCCCAGCATGTACTGCGCCCCGTGGGTGAAATTGATGATGTTGAGCAGCCCGAAGATCACCGCGAGCCCCAGGGAAAGCAGCGCGTAGAACGAGCCGTTGATCAGCCCGATCAGCAGTTGCCCGAATAGCGCCTGGGTGCTCACGGTGTCCCTCGTCGTCCCCGGTTACTTGACCAGCGCGCAGCCGCCGTCCTTGAGCGGCCGGAACGCTTCGGCCGCGGGGATCGTGGCGCGCAGCTTGTAGTAGTCGTACGGGCCCTTCGACTCCGACGGCTTCTTCACCTCGAAGAGGTAGGCGTTGTGGATCACGCGGCCGTCCTCGCGGACGCTTCCCTTGCCGAAGAGCGGGTCGTCCGTGGGCAGCTTCTTCATCTCCGCAACCACCTTGCCGCCATCGTCGCTCTTGATCGCCTCCACGGCCTTGAGGTAGTGCAGCACGCCCGAGTAGACGCCCGCCTGCACCATCGTCGGGTACTTCCCGCCGTTCAGCGCCGCGAAGCGCTTGCTCCACGCGCGCGTCTCGCCGTTCATGTCCCAGTAGAACGTCTCGGTGAGGATCAGGCCCTGGGCCTTGTCCAGGCCGATGCCGTGCACGTCGGAGAGGAACACGAGCAGGCCCGCGAGGCTCTGGCCGCCCTTCACGATGCCGAACTCGGCCGCCTGCTTGATCGAATTGATCGTGTCGCCGCCGGCATTGGCCAGGCCGATGATCTTCGCCTTGGAGGCCTGGGCCTGCAGCAGGAACGAGGAGAAGTCCTGGGTATTGAGCGGCACCTTCACGTCTCCCAGCACCTTGCCGCCGTTCGCCGTGACGACGGCGGAGGTGTCGCGCTCGAGGGCATGGCCGAACGCGTAGTCCGCGGTGATGAAGAACCAGGTGTCGCCGCCGGTCTTCACGATCGCCTTGCCGGTGCCGTTGGCGAGCATCCAGGTGTCGTAGGTCCAGTGCACCGTGTAGGGCGAGCACTTGGAGCCGGTGAGGTCGGAGGACGCCGCCCCCGAGACGATGAACGCCTTCTTCTTCTCCCGCGTGACTTCGTTCACGGCGAGGGCGACGCCGGAGTTGGGCACGTCGAATATCGCGTCCACGCCTTCCGAGTCGTACCACTTGCGCGCGATCTGCGAGCCCACGTCGGGCTTGTTCAGGTGGTCGCCGAAGACGACCTCCACGTTGAGGCCCTTCTTCTTCGCCCCGAAATCCTCGATGGCCATCTTGGCGGCGGTGACCGAGCCCTGGCCGCCCAGGTCGGCGTAAAGCCCCGACATGTCGGTGAGGATCCCGATCTTCACGACGTTTCCGGAAATCTGCGCCTGGGCCGTGCCGGCGGCGAGTGCCAGGGCCGCGGCCGCGGCGAGTATTTTTCGTTTGAATGTCATTGCGGTAGCTCCTGTTGGATTGCCGTTTCGGTTACACACCCAGGTACTCGTGAAGCATCTCGGTCTTCGACGCGAGTTGCGGCGCGGAAAACGACTCCGCGATCCTTCCATGTTCCATCACGTAGTGCCGGTCCGCGAGCGGCGCGGCGAACCGGAAATTCTGCTCCACCAGCACGATCGTGAAGCCGCGCTCCTTGAGCTTCACGATGATGCGCCCGAGCGCCTGCACGATCACGGGTGCCAGCCCCTCGGTGATCTCGTCGAGCAGCAGGAGGTTGGCGCCCGTGCGCAAAATCCTCGCCATGGCGAGCATCTGCTGCTCGCCGCCGGAAAGCTTGGTGCCCTGCGCCGTCGCGCGCCGCTCCCGCAGGTTCGGGAACATCTCGAAGATCTCGTCGAGGCTCATGCCGCCGGCCGCGATCTCCGGCGGCAGGACCAGATTCTCCTCCACAGAGAGGCTGGAGAATATGCCGCGCTCCTCGGGGCAGTAGCCGATCCCCAGGTGCGCGATGCGGTACGTGGGCCAGGCCACCGTCTCGACGCCGTTCACACGGATCGAGCCCGTGCGCCGTCCCACCAGGCCCAGGATCGCCTTGAGCGTGGAGGTGCGGCCCGCGCCGTTGCGCCCCAGGAGGGTCACCACCTCGCCGCGGTGCACGCTGAAGTCCACCCCGTGCAGCACGTGGGATTCGCCGTACCACGCGTGCAGGTCGGCGACGCGCAGGACCTCCTCAGCCATGGATTGCCCCGGCGGCGTCGGTGGCGCCCATGTAGGCCTCGATCACCTGGGGGTTCGCGGCGACTTCCCCATAGGGCCCTTCCGCGAGCACCGAGCCGCGTTGCATCACGGTGATCGTGTCGCAGATGCCCGAGACCACGCTCATGTTGTGCTCGACCATCAGCACCGTGCGGCCCGCGGCCACCTCCTGGATGAGCGCCTTCACCCGATCCACGTCCTCGTGGCCCATGCCGGCCGTGGGCTCGTCCAGGAGCATGAGCTCCGGGTCCATCGCGAGCGTGGTGGCGATCTCGAGCGTGCGCTTGCGCCCGTAGGCGAGCTCTCCCGCGTGCACGCGCGCGAATTTCGCGAGGTCCACGCGATCGAGCAGCTCCATCGCGCGGCCGTTGAGCACGTCGAGGGTCCTCTCGCGCTTCCAGAAGTGGAAGCTCGTGCCGAGCGTGCGCTGCAGCGCGATGCGCACGTTCTCGAGCACCGTGAGATTGGGGAACACCGCCGAGATCTGGAACGAGCGGATCACGCCGCGGCGGGCCACGTCCGCGGGCCGCTCGCGGGTGATGTCCTGGCCGTTGAAGAGGATCGTGCCCGAGGTGGGGGGCAGGAACCGGGTGAGCAGGTTGAAGGTCGTGGTCTTGCCGGCGCCGTTGGGGCCGATCAGCGCATGGATCGCACCGCGCCGGACCTTGAGGTTCACGTGGTCGACCGCGACGAAGCCCTTGAACTCCTTGGTCAGGCCGCGCGTTTCGAGGATGGTGTCGCCGGTCATCGAGGGGCAGGAAGGGCGCGCGGTCCCCTTCTTCCCGCAAGGTCCGCGCGCCGTGGATGGTCCGCGAATGCTACCCCAGCGGCGACCGCGCGGGCAAGGCGCGGGGCGGGGAATTATCCCGAAGAAATCGGGATTTACGACGAATCCGTCCGGCGCACGGGACGCCGGCGTTCCGGAGGGCGACCGCGGGCCTTCAGCCCCCGCCGCGGCGTCCGAAGGCGACCGCGCCCTGGTTGCCCCCGAGGTTGTAGAGCAGTCCCGCGCGCTCTCCCGAGCGCCCGGTGAAGAAGCCGTCGAAGCTTCCGATGGCGTTCGCGCCGCACGAGGGCGCGCAGCCGATCACGAGCGGCGTGGGATTCACGACGCCGGGAATCGGGATGCCCGCGTACGCGGTGAAGTACTGGTCGCGATAGATCGGCACGTTGCTGGCGCTCCCCGACCAGGCCTGGCCGTTGATCGCGATGTTCACCGCGGTATCGACGGTGCGATTGGTGAAATTGGCATCGAGCGTCGCGGAGCTGAGGGAGCCCACGTGCCCCGCCGCGTCGGTCGGGTT
>JAAOZZ010000095.1 GCA_012274175.1 Betaproteobacteria bacterium | reverse complement strand
GGCTCGGCACCCGCCGGTTCTACCTCAAGGCATGAATCGATGGAAACCCGACGGCGCCCCGCACGCCGACCCCTGGAGGCCCTGGCTCACCTTTCCCGGATCCCTCACGCGGCGCATAGTGGAGCGCGCGGGGGCGATGCGTGTGGAACTGGTCGACCAGCGCCTGCGCTTCCCCCATGAGGATGAATACGACGCGCTGGGACAGACCCATCGCCGGCTCGCGTTCGTTCGCGAAGTCGTGCTGCACGCCGCGGGGCGGCCGGTCGTGCTCGCCCATTCGATCGCCTTGCGCCGGGACCTCGACGGCGCCTGGCGGGGCCTGCGCGGGCTCGGCACCCGGCCGCTCGCGGCGATGCTCTTCGTCGATCCCCTCGTGCGCCGCGGGCCTTTCGAGTACGCGCGCGTGGACCGCCGTCATCCCCTCTGGCAGCGGGCGCGACAGCTCTTCGGCCGCGAGCTTCCCGCGCTGTGGGCGCGACGCTCGCGCTTCACGCGCCAGGAACGTCCGCTCATGGTGACGGAAGTGTTCCTGCCCGCGCTGCGGGAGCTCGATCGGTGAAGGGGCTCGCGGCGCGCCTGAACGCGTACGAGCGGCTGATGCGCCTGGACCGGCCCATCGGCATCCTGCTGCTGCTCTGGCCCGCGCTCTGGGCGCTGTGGCTCGCGCGCCGCGGGCTGCCGCCGCCGATGGTGCTGTGGATCTTCGTGCTCGGCACCGCGGTAATGCGCTCGGCCGGATGCGCGATGAACGACTGGGCGGACCGCAAGTTCGACGCGCACGTGGAGCGCACGCGCAACCGTCCCCTGGCCGCGGGCACGATCCGTCCCTGGGAGGCGCTCGCCCTGGCCGCCGCGCTCGCCGCGTGCGCGTTCCTGCTCATCCTGCGATTCAATGCGCTCACCATCGAGCTTTCCTTCGCCGCGCTCGCGATCGCGGCGGTCTATCCGTTCACCAAGCGCTTCTTCTGGATGCCCCAGGCATGGCTCGGCCTCGCGTTCGGCTTCGGGATTCCCATGGCCTTCGCCGCGCTCACCGGCACGGTTCCGCCGCTCGCGTGGGCGCTGCTCGCCGCCAACGTCTTCTGGACCGTCGCCTACGACACCGAGTACGCCATGGTCGACCGGGACGACGACTTGAAGCTGGGGCTACGCACCTCCGCGATCCTCTTCGGCCGGAACGACGTGGCCGCGGTGATGGCGTGCTACGTGGCCTTCGTGGCGTGCCTCGCGGCCATCGGGTTCTGGCAGGACTACGGCCCGTTCTATTTCGCCGGCGTGGGTGTGGCCTCCGCGCTCGCCATTTCCCACTACCCGCTCATCCGCGAGCGCAGCCGCGAGGGCTGCTTCAAGGCGTTCCTGCGCAACAACTGGGTGGGGGCGGTGGTGTTCGCGGGGATCGCCGCCGACAACACCACGTGGAAAGCCCTCGCGGCGTGGTTGCGGCGATGATCCTCGTGATCCACGCGCACCCCTATCCGCGCAGCTCCCGGTCCACGGCAGCGCTTCTCGGCGCCGTGCGCGACCTGCCGGAGCTCGAGGTGCGCTCGCTCTACGACCTGTATCCCGACTTCGACGTGGACGCGGGCGCGGAGCGCGCCGCGCTCGAGCGCTCCGGGCTCGTGGTGTGGCTGCACCCGATCTACTGGTACACGGTCCCCGCGCTATTGAAGCAGTGGTTCGAGGTGGTGCTCGCGAAGGGCTGGGCCTACGGCGAGGGCGGCACGGCGCTGCAAGGCAAGGAGTGCCTCTGGGCGGTCACGACGGGCGCCGACGAGGACGCCTATACGGAGCAGGGAAAGCACGCCCACGACTTCTCCGCGTTCGCTCCCGTGGTCAAGCAGACCGCGCGCTTCTGCGGCATGCGCTGGCACGAGCCCTTCGTATTGCACGGCGCGCATATCGTGACCGAGCCGCAACTCGCCGCCGCGGCCGCGCGCCTGCGCGAGCGGCTCGAGCGCTGGGCCGCGCAACGGCAGGCGCGCTGATGCACGAGGCGCTCATCTTCCTCGCGGCGGCGGTGGTGTGCGTGCCCCTCGCCTCGCGCCTGGGGCTGGGATCGGTGCTGGGCTACCTCATCGCCGGCGCGGTGATCGGCCCCTGGGGACTCGGGCTCATCCATGGCATCGAGCAGACCCAGGTGCTGGCCGAGCTGGGCGTGGTGCTGATGCTCTTCGTGATCGGCCTCGAGCTCGACCCCCGGCGGCTGCTCGCGATGCGCAGGGAAGTCTTCGTGGGCGGCACGGTGCAGCTCGCCGTGTGCGGCGCGGCGCTCGCCGCCTTCCTGCTCGCCTTCGGCCTCGCCTGGCAGGCGGCGCTCGTGGCGGGCCTGGCACTCGCCCTTTCCTCGACCGCCATCGGCGTGCAGGCGCTCACGGAGCGCAAGGAGCTGGCGACGGAGACGGGACGGGCGGCCTTCGGCATCCTGCTCTTCCAGGATATCGCGGCGATACCGCTCATCGCCCTGGTGCCGCTTCTCGCCCACGCGGGCTCCCCGAACGAGACCCCGCTGTGGCGCAAGCTCGCCGTGGCGGGGCTCGCCATCGCGGCGGTGGTGTTCGTGGGCCGCTACCTCACGCGCCCGGCGCTGCGCCTCATCGCCCGGGTGAACCTGCGGGAGCTCTTCACCGCGTTCGCGCTGCTGCTCGTGCTGGGGGTGGCGGAGCTGGTTTCCCTCGCGGGCCTTTCCATGGCGATGGGCGCCTTCCTCGCCGGCGTGCTGCTCGCCGATTCGGAGTTCCGCCACGCGCTGGAAAGCGACATCGAGCCCTTCAAGGGGCTGCTGCTGGGCCTGTTCTTCATCTCCGTGGGCATGACGATCGACTTCGGCCTGCTCGCGAGCCGGCCCGGCACGATCGCGCTGCTGCTCATGGGATTTCTCGCCATCAAGATCACGGCGCTCTTCGCCGTGTCCTATGCCCTGGGCATCCGCGTGCGCGGCTGCCGGTTCTTCGCCTTCGTGCTTTCCCAGGCGGGCGAATTCGGCTTCGTGGTGTTCGGCTCGGCCCGGGCCGCCGAGCTGCTCTCGCCCGAATGGGAAGGATTGCTCACCATCACCGTGGCCCTTTCCATGGGGGCCACGCCGCTGCTCCTGCTTTTCCACGGCTGGCTCCTGGGCCGGCGCGCCCAGGCCGCACCGCCCGCCGATACGATCGACGCCACGGGTCCCGTCATCATCGCGGGGTTCGGGCGCTTCGGGCAGATCGTCGGTCGCCTGCTCCTCGCCAACGACGTGCGCGCGGTGGTGCTCGACCACGACCTGGACCAGATCGAGTCGCTGCGCAAGTTCGGCTACCGCGTGTTCTACGGGGATGCGACGCGGCTGGACCTCCTCCAGGCCGCGGGCGCCGACAAGGCGCGCCTGCTGGTGAACGCGATCGACGACGTGAACGACAGCGTGGCCCTGGTGGACCGGGTGCGGGAGAGCTTCCCGCACCTGCCGATCCTCGCCCGGGCGCGCAACGTGTCCCACTATTTCGAGCTGAAGCTGCGGGGCGTGGACGTGGCCGAGCGCGAGACCTTCGAATCGGCGCTCAAGGTGGGACGCGCCGCGCTGGAGGCGCTCGGCATGGACCGGTACCGGGCGCGGGAGATGGCGGACGCTTTCCGCAGGCACAATATCGCGAGCGTGGACGCGACGCTCCCGTTCTACCAGGACGAGGCGCGGCGCATGAGCATCGCCAAGGCCGGGCGCGAGGAGATGGAACGGCAATTCGCGCGAGACCGCGAGCGCTTCGAGCGGGAACACGGAGGCGGAGGATGGACATGACACGACCAGGCGCGATCCTCCTCGTATCGGCGGCGGCGCTGCTCGCCGGGTGCGGGACCACCCACGCCACCATCGACACCAGCCGCGGCGAGCACCTGATGCTGCTGGGCTACGACCCGGTGGCGTATTTCACGCAAGGCAAGCCGGTGCGCGGCCGGCACACCATCGCCGCCGCCGCCGGGGACCGCACGTACTACTTCGCATCTAGCGACGACCGCGCCGCGTTCGAGCGATCGCCGTCGCGCTACGAGCCGCAATACGGGGGCTTCTGCTCCAACGGCACGGCATACAACGTGAAGATGGGCAGCGACCCCACCCAGTTCGAGGTGCGCGACGGCCGGCTCTTCATCTTCGGCGACGTGCTCGGCCACGAGATGTGGCTGCTCGATCCCCGGGAGAACATCGCCCGCGCCGACGGCCTCTGGCCCGCGATGCGGGACCAGGGCTGGCGCTGGCAGAGCGTGAAGGCGTGGATCGTGCGCGTGCCGTGGTATCGCAGCGGAGCGAGCCTCATGGCGGAATGGAAGCGCAAGCACCCCGGCCGCACGCTCGACTACGACACCGGCGGCACGTTCAACAACGTGGTGTTCAAGTACCCGGGCTGGCGCGCGCGGGAGGGCTTCGGCGAGCCCGCCCTCGGCGTGCCGGGCGAGCCCGACGATCCGCTGCGGCGGGCGCCGTGAGCGCCCCGGCGTGGCTCGTCGCGGGATTGCGCACGCCTTTCGCGCGGGTGGACGGCGCGCTGCGCGCGCTGGACGCGGTGGCGCTTTCGGTGCCCGTCGCCCAGGCGCTCGCCGCCCAGCTCGCCGCGGGCGATCGCGCCGATCTCCTGGTGTGGGGCACCGTGGCGCCCAACCTGGGCTACAGCAACATCGCGCGGGAGGTGCTGATCGACGCCAGGCTCGACCAGGCGACGCCCGCGTTCTCCACCGTGCTTGCCTGCTCCACGAGCATGGTCGCCGTATTCGAGGCGGCGGGCATGCTGGGCGACGACATCGCGCTCGCGATGTGCGGCGGCGTGGAGAGCATGAGCCGCTTGCAGATCGGCCTGAAGCAGGGCCTCTCCGACTGGATCCGGCGCATGTCCCAGGCCCGCAGCCTCGGCGAGCGCATCGACCGCCTGGGCGAGATGCACTGGAAGGACCTGGGCCTGCACGTGCCGAGCGTGGCCAACCGCGCCACGGGCAGGAGCATGGGCGAGCACTGCGAGGAGATGGCGCGGCAATGGAACATCGCGCGCCCGGACCAGGACCGCATCGCCTTGCAATCCCACCAGCGCGCCGTGGCCGCGATGGCGTCGGGCTTCTTCGACGACCTGGTGATCCCGGTCGAAGGCATGGCGAAGGACGGCGTGCCGCGGGCCGACAGCTCCGCGGAGAAGCTCGCCTCGCTCAGGCCCGCGTTCGACCGCGCGAGCGGCAAGGGCACCATCACCGCCGGCAATGCATCGCCGCTCACCGACGGCGCGGCGGGAATCTGGGTCGCGAGCGACGCGGGGCTCGCGCGCCTGCCCCCGGGCCGGGCGCGGGCGAAGCTCGTGGACTACGAGCTCGCGGCCGTGGACGTCTTCCACGAAGGCCTGCTCATGGCGCCGGCGTACGCGATCCCGAGGCTGCTCGAGCGGCGCGGGCTGACACTCGATGCGATCGACCTCTGGGAGATCCACGAGGCGTTCGCGGCCCAGGTGCTGTGCAACGTGGCCGCGCTCGAGAGCGAGGCT
>JAAOZZ010000094.1 GCA_012274175.1 Betaproteobacteria bacterium | reverse complement strand
GCTTCGCTTCAATGTTTCTTTTTCGGCGAGAGGATCATGATCATCTGCCGCCCTTCCAGCTTCGGCCATTGCTCGACCGAGCCCACCGGGGCGAGATCCGCCTCCACGCGCTTGAGCAACGCCACGCCCAGCTCCTGGTGCGCCATCTCGCGTCCCCGGAAGCGCAGCGTCACCTTCGTCTTGTCGCCCTCCGTGAGGAAGCGGGTGAGGTTGCGTACCTTGATCTTGTAATCGCCTTCGTCGGTGCCGGGCCGGAACTTCACTTCCTTCACCTGGATCTGCTTCTGCTTGAGCTTGGCTTCGTGGGCTTTCTTGCTCTCGCGGTACTTGAACTTGCCATAGTCCATCAAACGGCAGACCGGCGGTTTCGCCGTCGGCGCGATCTCGACCAGGTCGATCTCGCTCTCTTCCGCGAGCCGCATGGCCTCTTCGATCCGGACGATGCCGATCGCTTCCCCCTCGATGCCGACGAGGCGCACTTCGGGAGAATTGATCTCGCCGTTGATGCGAACTGCTTTATCCTGAGCTATGCTAAAATTCCTTTAAAAATTAATCTTTTAGCGCACACATTTAATGTCACTTCTATGACCGTGCGGCGCCCCCTGTTGCCCTATTTCCGCGACTCGACCTCGGCCTTCAAGCGCGAAATAAAGGCCTCGAGCGGGACCGGTGCCAGGTTCTCCCCGGCGCGCGTTCTCGCTGAGACCGTCCTTGCGGCGACTTCCTTATCTCCGAGTACCAGCTGGTAAGGAAGTTTTTGGATGCTATGTTCTCGAATTTTATACGTTATTTTCTCGTTCCGCAAATCCGTCGCGACCCGGAATCCCGCCGCGCGCAACGCGCCGGCCACTTCGCGCACATAGCCCTCCTGGCGGTCGGTCACATTCATCACGACCACCTGCACCGGTGCAAGCCAGGGCGGCATCGCGCCCGCGTGGTTCTCGATGAGAATGCCGATGAAGCGTTCCATCGATCCCACGATGGCGCGGTGCAGCATCACCGGGTGCTTGCGCGTGTTGTCCTCGTCGACGAACTCGGCGTCCAGGAGCACCGGCATGTTGAAGTCAACCTGCATGGTGCCGCACTGCCACACGCGGCCGATGGCGTCCTTGAGGGAATATTCGATCTTGGGTCCGTAGAAAGCCCCTTCCCCGGGGGACACCTCGAAGCGGCATCCCGACTGGCGCAGCGACTCCATGAGCGCATGCTCCGACTTGCCCCAGGCCTCGTCGGAGCCCACGCGCTTGTCCGGCCGCGTGGCCACCTTGTAGACGATGTCGCGGAAGCCGAAGTCCGCGTACACCTTCTGCAGCAGGGCGGTGAACGCGGCGCACTCGGGCAGGATCTGGTCCTCGGTGCAGAAGATGTGGCCGTCGTCCTGGGTGAATCCGCGCACGCGCATGATGCCGTGCAGCGCGCCCGACGGCTCGTTCCTATGGCAGGCGCCGAACTCGCCGTAGCGCAGCGGAAGGTCGCGGTAGCTGCGCAGGTCCGAGTTGAAAACCTGCACGTGCCCCGGGCAGTTCATCGGCTTGATCGCGAAGTCGCGCTTCTCCGACTCCGTCGTGAACATGTTGTCCTTGTAGTTCTCCCAGTGACCCGATTTCTCCCAGAGGGAGCGGTCGAGGATCATCGGGCAGCGTACCTCCTGGTAGCCGTTGTCACGGTAGACGCCGCGCATGTACTGCTCGACCTGCTGCCACAGCGTCCAGCCCTTGGGGTGCCAGAAGACCATGCCCGGCGCCTCGTCCTGCATGTGGAAGAGGTCGAGCTGCTTGCCGATGCGCCGATGGTCGCGCTTCTCCGCTTCCTCGATCATCGCGAGGTACGCGTCCTGGTCCTCCTTCTTCGCCCACGCGGTGCCGTAGATGCGCTGGAGCATCTCGTTCTTCGAGTCTCCCCTCCAGTAGGCGCCCGCCACCTTCATCAGCTTGAACACCTTGAGCTTGCCCGTCGACGGCACGTGGGGCCCGCGGCACAGGTCGATAAAGTCCCCTTCCCGGTAGAGGCTGATGCCCTCTTCGGAGGGGATCGCGGCGATGAGCTGCGCCTTGTACTTCTCGCCGATGGATTGGAAGAACTTCACGGCGTCCTCGCGCTTCCACTCCTCGCGCGAGACCGGGAGGTCCTTCCTGGCGAGCTCCGCCATGCGCTTCTCGATGGCGGCGAGGTCCTCGGGCGTGAAGGGCCGCTTGTACGCGAAGTCGTAGTAGAAGCCGTTCTCGATCACCGGACCGATGGTGACCTGGGCTTCGGGAAACAGCTCCTTCACCGCGTAGGCGAGCAGGTGCGCGGTGGAATGCCGGATGAGGTCGAGCCCCTCGGGGTCCTTGTCGGTGACGATCGCGAGCTTCGCGTCGCCAAGGATCGCGTGGCTCACATCGACGAGCTTCCCGTCCACCTTGCCGCCGAGCGCGGCCTTCGCGAGCCCCGGGCCGATGGAAGCGGCGACTTCTCCCACCGTGACCGGCTGGTCGAATTGCCGGACCGATCCGTCCGGCAGCGTGATGGCAACCATGTTCGTGACCTCGAAATGAAAAAAGCGCGGGCGGACCGCGCTTCCTGTGCGACTGCGACGCAGGGGCAAGCCCGTGTTACGGATGTCCTTCGGGAAGGAACGTAGTCGGCGGTCTCATAACCGGGGCCCTTTCGCTCGCCATGCGTCGATTCGCGCGCCCATCATAGCACCTCAACTCCCGCCCCGGCCCGACGCCGCGAGGATTCCGGGCAGCGCCGCGGGATCGAGCGGCTTCACCAGGTGGCTGTCGAATCCCGCGTGCATCGACTTGAGTCGATCCGCCTCGGTGCCGTACCCGCTGAGCGCCACGATGTAGGCCTCGGTCATGCCCAGGTCCCTGCGCATGCGCTCGACCACTTCGTGGCCGCTCAGGCCCGGGAGTCCGATGTCCATGATGACGACCTCGGGCTTGAACTCGGCCGCGGCCCGCAGCGCTCCGTGCCCCTCGTGGGCCTGGCGCGTCCGCTGCCCGAGCAGCTCGAGCATCATCGAGAGCGTCTCGGCGGCGTCGAGGTTGTCGTCCACGATCAGGATGCGGCGCGCGGCGGCTGGCGCCTCAGCCGCGCGCGGTGCTTCCGGGGCGGCATCGAGTGCCGCCACATCGTGGCGGCTCGCGCGCGGAAGGCGGATGGTGAACATGCTGCCCTTGCCCAGGCCGTCGCTTTCCGCCTCGACCGAGCCGCCGTGGCGCTTCACGAGGTCGCGCACGAGCGCCAGCCCGATCCCCAGCCCCTTGCGGGTGCGCTCGGGGGAATCGTCTACCTGCACGAACAGGTCCCAGACCTGCGCGAGCTTCTCGGGGGAGATGCCGATGCCGGTGTCGCGAACGCGCACCACCACTTCCGAGAGCTCGCCCTCGGCATGGACTTCTATCCGGCCGCCGGTATCGGTGTATTTCACCGCGTTGAGGATCACGTTCTCGAAGATCTGCTGCAGGCGCGCGCGGTCCGCCACCACCCGCAGCGGCGTTTCCGGCATCCGGACGCTCACCTCGTGGCGCCCCACCTCGGGCGGCCCCTCGCAGGACTCGAGGGCGTTGCGGATCTCCGAGCGCACGTCGAGCGTCTCGCGCCGCAGCTCGATGGCCCCGCGGGTGATGCGGGAGATGTCGAGCAGGTCCTCGACCAGGCGCGTCATCTGCGCCACCTGCCGGTCCATGGTCTGCATCAGGGCGCGCCCCCGCTCCGGTTCCACGGGCTGCGTGCGCAGCATGTGCAGCGCGGCGCGCAGCGGCGCCAGCGGATTGCGCAGCTCGTGGGAGAGGGTCGCGAGGAACTCGTTCTTGCGCCGGTCCGCGTTCTGGATCTCCTCGTAGAGCATGCAATTGTCCAGGGCGCTCGCCGCGCGGTCCGCGAGGTTGGCCGCGAGGGACAGGTCGTGGCCCGCGAGCCTGCGCGCCGAGGGACCCATGGCGAGCAGCAGGACGCCGCGCGCCTTGCCCCGCGTCATGAGCGGGAATGCGTGGATCTCGCCAGCCGGTGCCCGCGGCCCCGCGCTGTCGTCCGGCGCGCAAGGGGGTACCAGCCGGTTCAAGTGGCGATGCTCCCCTTTTTCGATCGCGCGCCGCTGCTGCTCGAGCAGGAGCGCGTCGAAAGCGGGACGCTGGCCGGCGAGGTACGGGTCCCATCCGGCCACGCACGCCTCGCGCCGGGCGCGGGCGGCGCCGTCGTCGCCGGCGAGCATCACCGCCGCGTAATCGGCGAGGAAGGGGACCACGAGCCCCGAAGCCCCCTTGAGGATCGTGTCCACGTCGAGGGAGCTCGCCATCACCTGGGTCGCCTCGGCGAGGAAGCTCGCGCGCCGCTGGCTCTCCTCGGCCATGGCGCGGGCAGCCTGCTCCTTGGCGAGCGCCACGCGCTCGTCGGCCCGGCGCTTGAGCTCGGCGTTGAGCCGGTGCAGCTGGACCAGCGCCTTCACCTTGCTGCGCAGGATGTTGGGCACCACCGGCGACAGGATGTAGTCGACGGCGCCCAGGGAATATCCGCGCGCGGTATGCATCTCGTCGGCGAAGGCGGTGATGAAGATGATCGGCGTGTGGGCGGACTTGCGGCGCGCCCGGATGAGCTCCGCCGTCTCCAGGCCGTCCATCCCCGGCATGTTGACGTCGAGCAGGATCACCGCGCATTCATTGTCGAGGAGCCATCGCAGCGCTTCCTCGCCCGACGATGCGGTCACGATGTTCTGGTCGAGCTCCTCGATGATGGTGCGGAAGACGACGCGCTTGTCCAGCCGGTCGTCGACGATGAGGATGTTCGACCGCTCGAGCGGGGGAGCCGCCGCGGCGGCCTCGCCGGCGACCGCCGCGACGGGCACTTGCGCGTTCATGGGATGGGTTTCCTCATCGCTGCAGCCACGCCTTGAGGACCGCTATGAGCTGGTCGCGGTCGACGGGCTTCGAGAGGTAATCCCAGGCGCCGGCCTCGATGCAGCGCTCGCGATCGCCCTTCATCGCCTTCGCGGTGACGGCCACGATCGGAAGGTCCCTGCACCCGGGAATCTTGCGGATCTCGCGCATGGTCTCGAGTCCGTCCATCTCCGGCATCATGATGTCCATGAGGATCACGTCGAGCTCGCCGCCGCGCGCGAGCCCGATCGCCTCGCGGCCGTTGTCCGCCGTCCTGATCTCCATGCCGTAGTCCTCGAGCACCGACGAGAGCGCGAAGATGTTGCGGATGTCGTCGTCGACGATGAGCACCCTGCGGCCCGCCAGCGCCTTCGCCGAGCCGTGGAGGTCGTCGATCACCTTGCGGTGGCCGTCGCTCACGTGGGTCACGTCGATGTGCAGCGCGCGCACGACCTCGTCGAGCACGCGCTCGATGGAGTGAACCTCGCGCAGTCCGGGCACGTGTGCCAGCGCCACGCTCGCCGCGCCCACCGACGCCGCCATGGGGTGCCCGTAGGCGATGACCGGCGGCGGCGAGACAAGGACCTCGTGCACCTCGTCCATCAGCGCGGCCAGGTCCAGCTCCGGGGTCTCGGGATTCACGATGGCGCAGTCCAGGTCCGGCTCGCGCAGCAGCTCCGCGCCGCGCCGCGCGTCGCTCGCGCAGATGAGCTCCACGTTCTCGAGGCTACTCAGGCAATCGCGCAGGGTCGACATGCGCGCCGGGTCCGGCTCCACGATGAGCAGCCGGCGCCGGTCGGAGGACGTGTACTCGTAGATCTCCGCGAGCACCTCGTCGACCGCCTTGCGGCTTTGCATCGGCTTGGCGATGAAGCGGCGCGCGCCCGAGTCGACCGCGCGCTCGCGCGCTTCCTCGGTGGAGACCACGTGCACGGGCGTGTGCCGCAAGGTGATGTCGTTCTTTAGCCTCGAGAGCACGCGCCAGCCCTCGATGTCCGGCAGGAAGATATCGAGCAGGATCGCGGCCGGGTGGAACTCGTTCACGAGCGACAGCGCGGTGGTGCCCTGGGTGGTGACGATGCCCTTGAAGCCCTGCTCGCGCGCCGCCTCCAGGAGCACGCGCGCGAAGGCGAGGTCGTTCTCGACCACGAGCAGCACCCGGTCGCCCGGGTGGATCGACTCGCGGTCGTCGTCGGCCTCGTTCACGACCACGGGCGGCGGCGAGGCCTCGGCGGGCTCCTGCGCATCCTGGAACTCCCCCTCGCTCATGGGATCGAGCGGGCGGCGCTCCGCGGGCTGGCGCGCGGCCTCGATGGCCGCGCTCGCCACGGCGGCCGCGTCCGAAGATTTGCGCGGCACCCGCGACGCGGGGAACGCCTGGGGAAGGTAGAGCGAGAAGACGCTGCCCCTGTTGGGCGCGCTCACCAGGCGGATCTCCCCGCGCAGCAGGCGCGAGAGCTCGCGGCTGATCGCCAGGCCCAGGCCGGTGCCGCCGTACTTGCGGCTGGTGGAGCCGTCGGCCTGCTGGAACGCCTCGAAGATGATCTGCTGCTTGTCCGTCGGGATGCCTATGCCGGTGTCCGTCACGGAGAACTCGATCACGTCGGAAGCGCGGTTCAGGTCGTCGTTGTCCGACGCCCATCCCGCGGCCGCCGGGCGGATCACGAGGTTCACCTCGCCCTTGTGGGTGAACTTGAAGGCGTTGGACAGCAGGTTCCTCAGGATCTGCTGCAGGCGCTTGGCGTCCGTGGAGATCGACTTGGACAGCCGCGGGTCCAGGCGGATTTCGAAGGCGAGCCCCTTGGTCTCGGCCACGTGGCGGAAAGTGCGCTCGACGAAGCGCTGCAGCTCGTCCAGGCGCACCTCGCCCACGTCCACGGCCACCGTGCCCGACTCGATCTTCGACAGGTCGAGGATGTCGTTGATGAGCATCAGCAGGTCGTTGCCCGACGAATGGATGGTGCGCGCGAACTCCACCTGCTTCGAGGTGAGGTTGCCTTCGGCATTGCCCGAGAGCTGGTCCGAGAGGATCAGCAGCGAGTTCAACGGCGTGCGCAGCTCGTGGGACATGTTGGCGAGGAATTCGGACTTGTACTTCGAGGTGAGGGCGAGCTGGCGCGCCTTCTCCTCGAGCGCCTGGCGCGCCTGCTCCACTTCCTGGTTCTTGCGCTCCACCTCCTGGTTCTGGTGCGCCAGCAGCCGCGCCTTCTCCTGCAGCTCCTGGTTCGTGGTCTGCAGCTCCTCCTGGCGGCTCTGCAGTTCCTGCGCGAGGGTCTGCGACTGAGTGAGCAGGTCCTCCGTGCGGGTATTGGCCTCGATGGTGTTGATCACGATGCCGATCGACTCCGTCAGCTGGTCGAGGAAGGCCTGGTGGACGTCGCTGAAGCCCTCGAAGGAGGCCAGCTCGAGCACGCCCTTCACGTGGCTTTCGAACACCACCGGCAACACGAGGATGTTGCGCGGCGCGGCGCTGCCCAGGCCCGAGGCGATGCGCAGGTAGTCCTGGGGCGGGTTGGTGAGGAGGATCTTGCGCTTCTCCAGCGCGCATTGGCCCACGAGGCCCTCGCCCAGCCCGACGCGCCGGCCGTGCGCCGTCTCCCCGTCGGAGGCGTAGCTCGCCAGCAGCGTGAGGTGCGGGAATTCCTCGCCTCCGGAGAGCACGTGGAATTCCGCGTGCTGGGCGCCCACCACGGGCGCCAGCTCCGAGAGGATGAGCCGGCCGACGGTGTTCAGCTCCTTCTGGCCCTGCAGCATGCGCGAGAACTTCGCGAGGTTGGTCTTGAGCCAGTCCTGCTCGGTGTTCTTCTGCGTGGTGTCGCGCAGGTTGCGGATCATCTCGTTGATGGTGTCCTTCAACGCAGCGACCTCGCCCTTGGCCTGCACCGTGATGCTGCGCGTGAGGTCGCCCTGGGTCACGGCGGTGGCCACCTCGGCGATGGCGCGCACCTGGGTCGTGAGGTTCTCCGCCAGCTGGTTCACGTTCTCCGTGAGGCCCTTCCACGTGCCCGAGGCGCCCGGGACCTTCGCCTGGCCGCCCAGCTGGCCTTCCACGCCCACCTCGCGCGCCACGCCGGTCACCTGCTCGGCGAAGGTGGCGAGCGTCTCGATCATGCTGTTGATGGTGTCGGCGAGGGCCGCGATCTCGCCCTTGGCCTCCACCGTGAGCTGCTGCTTCAGGTCGCCGTTGGCCACCGCGGTCACCACCTTCGCGATGCCGCGCACCTGGTCGGTGAGGTTGCCGGCCATGGAATTGACCGAGTCGGTCAAATCCTTCCATGTGCCCGACACGCCCTCCACCACCGCCTGCCCGCCCAGCTTGCCTTCCGTTCCCACCTCGCGCGCCACCCGCGTGACCTCGGCCGCGAAGCTTCGCAGCTGGTCCACCATGGTGTTGATGGTGTTCTTCAGCTCCAGGATCTCGCCCTTCACGTCCACCGTGATCTTCTTCGACAGGTCACCTTTCGCGACCGCGGTGGTCACCTCCGCGATGTTGCGCACCTGGCCCGTGAGGTTCGAGGCCATGTAGTTCACGCTGTCGGTCAGGTCCTTCCACGTGCCCGCGACGCCGCGCACCTGGGCCTGTCCGCCGAGGCGGCCCTCGGTTCCCACCTCGCGCGCCACCCGGGTCACTTCCGCGGCGAACGACGAGAGCTGGTCCACCATCGTGTTCACCGTGTTCTTCAGCTCGAGGATCTCGCCCTTCACGTCCACGGTGATCTTCTTCGACAGGTCGCCCTTGGCAACCGCGGTCGTCACGTCGGCGATGTTGCGCACCTGCGCGGTGAGGTTCCCGGCCATGGAATTCACCGAGTCGGTCAGGTCCTTCCACGTGCCCGCCACGCCCTGCACGTCGGCTTGTCCCCCGAGTCGGCCTTCGGTGCCCACCTCGCGCGCCACCCGGGTCACTTCCGAAGCGAACGACGAGAGCTGGTCCACCATGGTGTTGATGGTGTTCTTCAGCTCCAGGATCTCGCCCTTCACGTCCACCGTGATCTTGCGCGAGAGGTCTCCCCGCGCCACGGCGGTGGTCACGTCGGCGATGTTGCGCACCTGGCCCGTGAGGTTCCCGGCCATGGAGTTCACCGAGTCGGTCAGGTCCTTCCACGTGCCCGCCACGCCCTGCACGTCGGCTTGCCCCCCGAGCCGGCCTTCCGTTCCCACCTCGCGCGCCACCCGGGTCACTTCCGCGGCGAACGACGAGAGCTGGTCCACCATCGTGTTGATGGTGTTCTTCAGCTCGAGGATCTCGCCCTTCACGTCCACCGTGATCTTGCGCGACAGGTCTCCGCGCGCCACGGCGGTGGTCACGTCGGCGATGTTGCGCACCTGGCCCGTGAGGTTGGAAGCCATGTAGTTCACGCTGTCGGTCAGGTCCTTCCAGGTGCCCGACACGCCCTCCACCACCGCCTGGCCGCCCAGCTTGCCTTCCGTTCCCACCTCGCGCGCCACCCGCGTGACTTCCGACGCGAACGACCGCAGCTGGTCCACCATCGTGTTGATGGTGTTC
>JAAOZZ010000093.1 GCA_012274175.1 Betaproteobacteria bacterium | reverse complement strand
TCTGTCGACCGCGTCCCCGCGGCGATGTCGAGTGCTCTGCGGCGCGAATGTGCGGTCTCACACACTTTCATGCCGCCTCGCGCAGGGCTTCCGCCTCGACGGGCGCCTGGGGCGCGACGCCCGCTGCGCACTGCGGCCGCGGTGGCGGGTGCGGCATCCCGGGACGCAGCGGTGGGCGCAGCGTGGCGAGGTTGAGCGCCACCAGCAGCGCCATGGGGGCGAAGAATGCGAAGAGGACGAGGATATCGAAGGCGTCGGTCATGGGCCCACAGTAGGCCCCATCCAATGCGAAGGCATAGCGAATGCTGCGCCTTCCCGGCGCGGGGAAAACGTCGAGCGCGGCGCCGAATATTGCGGCCCTAGAGGATCGCGCGCTGCACCATCAGGGCGCCTTCGTGCTCGAGCCACGCCACCGGCACCATCAGCAGGAGCTGGAAGAAGATGAAGACGAAGAGCGGCGAGATGTCCACGCCGCCGATCGGCGGGATCACCCGCTGCACCGGGCGCAGGAACGGGCGCGTGAGCGCGTCGAAGAACGGCGCCACGGGGTGATGGGCGCTCACCCACGAGAGCACCGCCTGGATGATGATCGCCCCCATGAACACGTAGATCGAGAGGCGGATCAGCATCACGAAGGCCACGAAGAGCAGGATCGGCAGCACCCCGGGGCTGTCGAACGGAGAGGCGCCGAGGAGCCAGGTAAGGATCACCTGGAGCAGGAATTCGAACGCCCACGCCGCGATGAAGGACGCGAGGTCGAGGCGGTAGAGTCCCGGCACCACGCGGCGCAGCGGCCGCACCGCGAAATCCGTGAGCGCCATGGAGAACTGGGCGATGGGATTGCGCGCCGGCGCCCGCAGCGCCTGCATCCAGAAGCGCACCAGGGCGGCCAGGATCACGAGGTCGAAGAGCGCGGTCACGATGAGGGCGACCGCCTGGGCGAGCATCGGCATCGTTCAGTCCTTTCCCAGGGCTTCGCCCAGCTCGCGCGAGCGCGCGCACGCCGCCTTCACCGCCTCGACGAAGCGCTGCCGCACCGCGCCCGCCTCGAGCACTTCCAGGGCGCGCTCCGTGGTTCCTCCCTTCGAGGTCACCTGCGCGCGCAGCCGCGCCGGCTCCTCGCCGCGCTCGATGGCGAGCTTGGTGGCGCCGGTGAAGGTCCAGAGCGCAAGCGAGCGCGAAGCGCCCTCGGCGAGCCCCAGCTCGCGCGCCGCCTGCTCGAGCGCCTCCATCGCGTAGAAGACGTACGCCGGGCCGCTGCCGGAGACCGCGGTCACGGCGTCCAGGTCGCCCTCGTCCTCGAACCAGAGCGTGGCGCCCACCGCGGCGAGCAGGTCCTCCGCCGCCTGGCGGTCGTCGGCGCCCACGTCGGGGGAGGCGTACAGGCCCGTGATGCCCGCATGCACCAGCGCGGGCGTATTGGGCATCGCACGCACGAGCCGGCGCTTTCCTCCCAGCCAGCGGCCCAGGGCCTCGAGGCGGATGCCCGCCGCGATCGAGACCACGAGCGGGTCGCCCACCCAGGGCGCAAGCGCGGTGGCCGCCTCGCGCATCTGCTGGGGCTTGACCGCCATCACCACGACGTCGGTCTTGGCGAGCGCCGTCCCGGGGGCTTCCAGGGTGGCCACGCCGAAGTCGGCCACGAGCTTCAACCGCGCCACGGGATCCACCTCGATCACGGCGATGTCTTCGGGGCGAATGCCCTTGGCGACCAGACCGCCCAGGATGGCGCGCGCCATGTTGCCCCCGCCCACGAATGCGATCTTCAAATGACGTTCCTCATGCCGCGGCGCGGGCGCCGTCGCGCGCGCCGAAAATCGCGGTGCCGATGCGCACCAGGGTCGCGCCTTCGGCGAGCGCGCTCGGGAAATCCCCGCTCATGCCCATGGAGAGCGTGTCCAGCTCGACGCCCGCCGCGGCCAGGCGCTCCTTCGTGCGTCGCAGCAGCGCGAACTGCGCGCGGCTCTCCTCGGGGCGGTCGGTGAAGCGCGCCATGCCCATCAGGCCGCGCAGCCTCAGGCGCGGCAGCGCGGCCACCGCGCGCGCGAGGTCCAGCGCTTCCTCGGGGGCGACGCCGCCCTTGGCCGCCTCGCCGCTGATGTTCACCTGGATGCAGACATCGAGTGCAGCGCGGGATTCCGGCCGCGCGCGGGAAAGCGCCCCGGCGATGCGCGCGCGGTCCACGGCGTGCACCCAGTCGAACCGCTCGGCCACGTCGCGCGCCTTGTTGCCCTGCAGGCGGCCGATGTAGTGCCAGCGCGCCTCCAGGTCCGCGAGCGCGGCCATTTTCGGCAGCGCTTCCTGCACGTAGCTTTCGCCGAAATCGCGGCAGCCCGCAGCGAAAGCGGCGCGTATCGCCTCGGGCGGCTGGGACTTCGATACCGCCACCAATGTGATCGCGCGGCTATCCCCTTGTAACGCCTCGGAAATGCGCCTTCTTACGGCTTGCAGGTTGGCGTCGATTGGGGACATAATCGGTTCGACTTTTCGAGGCGCATTCTACTCCAGCGACCCGGGGCTTCGCCCTCGGCGCCCCGCGTCCTCCAGGAAACCGGAACCATGGACATCGCCGAGCTGCTCGCCTTTTCCGTCAAGAACAAGGCCTCCGACCTTCACCTGTCCGCGGGCCTCCCGCCCATGATCCGCGTGCACGGCGACGTCCGGCGCATCAACGTGCCCCCGCTCGAGCACAAGGACGTGCACGGGATGGTGTACGACATCATGAACGACTCGCAGCGCAAGAACTACGAGGAGACGCTCGAGTGCGACTTCTCGTTCGAGATCCCGAACCTCGCGCGCTTCCGCGTGAACGCGTTCAACCAGAACCGCGGCGCGGGTGCGGTGTTCCGGACGATTCCGTCCAAGGTGCTCACCCTCGAGGAGCTGAACGCCCCGAAGATCTTCGCCGAGATCTCCAACCAGCCGCGCGGCCTGGTGCTGGTGACGGGCCCCACGGGATCGGGCAAGTCCACGACACTCGCGGCGATGGTCAACCACGTGAACGAGAACGAGTACGGCCACATCCTCACGGTCGAGGACCCGATCGAATTCGTCCACGAGTCGAAGAAGTGCCTCATGAACCAGCGCGAGGTGGGACCCCACACGCTGTCGTTCTCCAACGCGCTGCGAAGCGCGCTGCGCGAGGACCCGGACATCATCCTCGTGGGCGAGATGCGCGACCTGGAGACCATCCGCCTCGCGATGACCGCCGCGGAAACGGGCCACCTCGTGTTCGGAACGCTGCACACGTCCTCGGCCGCGAAGACCGTGGACCGCATCATCGACGTGTTCCCCGCCGCGGAGAAGGAAATGATCCGCGCGATGCTCTCGGAATCGCTGCGCGCCGTGATATCGCAGACGCTGTGCAAGACCAAGGACGGCAGCGGCCGCATCGCGGCGCACGAGATCATGATCGGCACGCCCGCCATCCGCAACCTGATCCGCGAGGCCAAGGTGGCGCAGATGTACTCGTCCATCCAGACCGGCCAGGCGCTGGGGATGCAGACGCTCGACCAGAACCTGATGGAGCTGGTCAAGAGGAACCTCGTCTCCACCCCCGAAGCGCGCACCAAGGCGGCCAACAAGGACATCTTCATCGGCGGCTGAAGGCCGGCCAAGGAGCCCCTCCATGGAACGCGAACAATCCCTGAAGTTCATGCACGACCTGCTGCGCGCCCTGGTCGCGCGCCGGGGCTCGGACCTGTTCATCACCGCGGGCTTCCCGCCGGCGATGAAGGTGGACGGCAAGGTGACTCCCGTGTCGCAGCAGAGCCTGTCTCCGGTGCACACCCAGGAGCTCGCCCGCTCGATCATGACCGACAAGCAGGCGGCCGAGTTCGAGGCGACCAACGAGTGCAACTTCGCCATCAGCCCCTCGGGCGTCGGGCGCTTCCGCGTGAACGCGTTCGTGCAGCAGGGCCGGGTGGGCCTGGTGCTGCGCACGATCACCACCACGATCCCGAAGTTCGACGACCTGGGCCTGCCCCACGTGCTGCGCGACGTGGCCATGACCAAGCGCGGGCTCGTGATCTTCGTGGGCGGAACGGGCTCGGGCAAGTCCACGTCCCTCGCCGCGATGATCGGGCACCGCAACGAGAACAGCTACGGGCACATCATCACCATCGAGGACCCGGTCGAGTACGTCCACGAGCACCGGAACTGCATCATCACGCAGCGCGAAGTGGGCGTGGACACCGATACCTGGTTCGCGGCGCTCAAGAACACGCTGCGCCAGGCGCCCGACGTGATCCTGATCGGCGAGATCCGCGAGCGGGAGACGATGGAGTACGGCATCGCCTTCGCGGAGACGGGCCACCTGTGCATGTCGACGCTGCACGCCAACTCCACCAACCAGGCCCTGGACCGCATCATCAACTTCTTCCCCGAGGAGCGCCGCGCCCAGCTGCTCATGGACCTGTCGCTCAACCTGAAGGCGATCATCTCCCAGCGCCTGATCCCCAAGAAGGGCAGCAAGGGGCGCGTGGCCGCGATCGAGATCATGCTCAACTCGCCGCTCATGGCCGACCTCATCTTCAAGGGCGAGGTGCACGAGATGAAGGCCCTCATCGCACGCTCGCGCGAGCTTGGCATGCAGACCTTCGACCAGGCGCTCTTCGACCTCTTCGAGGAGGACATGATCACCTACGAGGACGCGCTGAGGAACGCCGACTCGGTGAACGACCTGAGGCTGAAGATCAAGCTGGAGAGCAAGAACGCGAAGAACCGCGACCTGGGCTCGGGCCTCGAGCACCTGGAGATCGTGAAGTAGCGCGGCCCTCGCCCCCGCAAGCGAAGGCCCGCTTCGGCGGGCCTTTTTCATGGCGCGATCATCGCGCTTGCCGGTGCACGCGGATGTAGGACCCGTCCCACGCAAATATCAGACGAATCCTAGGCCGGAAATTCGGCTGTCCGACTTCCCCGCCCGGTCCGCCTGATCAATATGGACGGACAATCCAGGGAGACGGTCATGAAGAACCTCCTCGCAATGGGCCTCGCCTGTTGCCTGCCCGCAGGCCTCGCCGCGGAAAATCCGAACGCGCTTCCCGACCCCCTGGGAGAGGTGAGCGTCCTCGTGTTCGAGGACTCGGCTCCCGTGGCGACCGAGCTGCCGTGCGCGCTGTCCCCATCGGACCGGGGCGGGGAGGCGCAATGCATGGCGATGCACCGTGCCGTATTGACCGCACGGATCCGGAAGGTTCCTGTGCTGCGCGAACGCGGGCACTGGATGTGATCCACCCAGGAGATCGACGATGAACAGCGACCAGTTCCAAGGCCACCTGCGCGAGATGAAGGGCTGGGCCCTCGAGAAATGGGGCGGCGTGACCCACGATCCGTGGCTGCGCATCGCCGGCCGGCGCGAGCGCCTGCTGGGCCGCCTCGAGGCTTCCCTCGCAGAATCCCGGCGCATCGCCGAGACGAGCTTCCCCACGGCCGTGGCGTCCACGACGGCATCGCGCAGGCCGGCGGACGTCCCGCGCTAGCTCGGCACCTACGCCGCGGCGCTGCTGCGGGCGCTGGTGGCACCCAGCAGCCTTCGCAAACGGGCGGTCGCCGGGGCCTCGTCGGCCAGCCCCGCATCGGGTGCGGCGAGGTAGTGTCCCTGCAGGTAGTCGGCTTTCACGTCGAGCGCGAATCGGGCCTCGGCCTCGGTCTCGATGCCCTCCATCGCCACGCGCGCTCCCGCTTCGTGCAGCAGCTCCACCATGCGCGCGAGCATGCGCCGGGCGCGCTCCTCGCCCGGCATCGCATCTCCCAGCAGCGACCGGTCGATCTTCACCACGTCCGGACGAAGCGCGACCACCCGGTCGAAGTTGGACCGCCCGACGCCGAAATCGTCCATTGCGACCGTCGCCCCCAGCGCGCGGTAGATGGACACCGCTTCGCGCAGCAGGCCCTCGTCGCTGCATTCGGACTCGAGGATCTCCACGCACACGCGCCGGGGAACAAGCCCGTAGTAGCGGATCAACTCGCCCAGCTCGCGCCCCCACCCCGCGTCGCTCACCGCCGCCTCGGGATGCACGTTGAGGAAGAGGGTGCGGTTGCCCGGGTCCACGATGGCGTAGTTGCGCAGGTGCAGCGCGCGGCAGGCCCAGTCGAGCACGACGCGGCTCGCGTCGGCGCAGCGCGCGAAGAGCCGCTCGGGCCCCAGCGGCTCGCCGTCCCCGTCGGTGGCGCGCACGAGCGCTTCGTAGCCGAGGCAGGCGCCGCGGCGC
>JAAOZZ010000092.1 GCA_012274175.1 Betaproteobacteria bacterium | reverse complement strand
TCGTAGGCGCTCTGCGGCAGGACTTTCTTCTGCACCAGGTCGTCCTTGCCTCCGTACGGACGACCTTTGACGATGGCCTTGGCGCGCGTGTCCCCGATGCCGGGGAGCTTCGCGAGCTCCTTGGCGGAGGCGGAGTTGATGTCGATTTCCTTCGCCGGCTTCGACGCTTCCTTCTTCGATTCGACCTTCTTCTTCGCGGCCTCTTCTTTCTTCTTCGCGGCCTCCTCTTTCTTCTTCTCCGCGGCCGTCGCCTTCACGTCCTTCTTCGCGGCCGCCTTCGGCTCGGGCTTGGCTTCGGGCTTCGACGGGGCTGCGGCCGCCTCGTGCGGGGCGCGCTTGATCTCGCCTTTCGCCGCGGTCGGGGGCTCGGGCTTCGATTGCGCCTTCATTTCCTCCGCCGCGCCGGGCATCGCTTTCTCGTGGGCCACGCCGCTGCTCGCCCCGGTGAGCGTCACGTCGGGACGCATCTTCTCGAGGGTCGCCTTGCCGATGCCGGGCACCTTGTCCAGGTCCTCGAGCGTCCTGAAGGGACCGTTCTTCTCGCGATACTGGATGATCGCCTTCGCCTTCACCGGGCCGATGCCGTGCAGGGCCTCGAGCTCCGATTGGGTGGCGGTGTTCACGTTCACGGCGCCCAGGGCGAGGCCGACGAAGGCCATCAGGGCGGCGAAGAATGCCAGCAGCCGTTTCATGTATTTCCTTTTTGTGGGGAGGGCAGGGGTGGAAGGCGCCTATTCTGCCTGACCCGGCCCCCCCTGTAGGAGTGGTCCGCTTGCGTTTCGCGGGCGATGCCGCCACGCTCGGCATGTGAAACGTCGCATTCCTTCCCTGCTGTTCGGGCCGCTCCTCGCGCTATCGTGCGCAGCCGCGCATGCAGCCTCCAGCGCCCAGGCGATCACGCCGCTGAACCAGAATGTGGCGGGCGGCGAGTCGCTGGTGTTCTCCGCGCGATTCGTGGACGCGCTGGGACATCCCGTCGCGGGTGAGGCCGTGCAGTTCTCGAACGACGCGTGCGGCATCTTCCCCAACGGGCAGCCCGTCATCACGGTGAATGCCGACGGAAACGGCGTCGCATCGACCACGTTCACGGCGTTCAATCAGGGCATCACGTGCCGGCTCGTGGCGAGCGCCGGCGCGCGGGTGCAGTGGAACGTGCTCACCTACTTGCCGGCCTACGCGTACCTCGCGGCGCGGATTCCTTCGAACGTCCCGCCCGGACAGCCGTTCATGGTCACGGGCGCGGCGATGTATGGGGCCTACAGCCTCTTCGACGCGGACATCGCGGCGCGGATCGTCCCGGGCAGCGCCTCCGCGTCCATCTCCCCGGGCTCGGCGAACACCGGGCAAGCGGGATCGGCGACCTTCATGGTGACGCCGGATGCCCGCATCGGGGATTACGCGATCGAGCTCCGGTTTCGCGGTCTCACGCAGCGCTTCGACATCCCGGCACCTCCCGCGCCGTGGCAGGACATGTGGTGGTCCGGCGCGGCGGAGAACGGCTGGGGCATGAGCGTGATCCAGCATCGTGACGTGCTTTTTGCCGTGATCTACGCGTACGACGCTTCGGGATCACCCACGTGGTACGTGTTGCCGGGCGGCGCATGGAACGATGCGCGCACCGCTTTCAGCGGCGCACTCTATCGGCCGACGGGCTCACCGTATTCCACCTACGACGCCGCGCGATTCCACGCGGGCGAGCCGGTGGGAAGCGCATCGTTCACCATCGTCGACGCGGGCCATGGGACGCTCCAGTACACGATCGACGGCGTCGCCGGGCGCAAGGATGTCTCCCGACAGGCGTTTGGCCCATCCGACGCGACCCCGTCCGTCGCCCTGGGCGACATGTGGTGGGGCGGCGAAGCCCAGGACGGATGGGGCATCGCGGTGCTCCAGCAGTACCGCACGCTTTTCTCGGTGTGGTTCACCTACGATGGGAACGGCGCGCCCACTTGGTTCGTGATGCCCTCGGGATACTGGAGCGACGCGCAGACCTGGCAGGGACGCATCTATCGCACGAGCGGATCGCCCTGGCTCGGGCAGGCCTACGATCCCGCGGCACTCAGGCTCTCCGACGTGGGAGCGTTTCGCCTCCGATTCGACGGCGGCGGCGATGCGACGCTCGACTACGCGATCGACGGACGCAGCGGAAGCCTCGTGCTCGCGCGCCAGCCGTTCTAGCCGATCGCCCCGCGCGGGCGGCTTTGCGGCAGAATGCGGTCATGAAAATCGCGCGCGCTTTCCTGGCCCTCGTCCTCTTCGCGGCCTCGCTCGCCGCGCCCGCGGCGCTCCTGCCCGGCTTCGACGACCTCGAGGCGACGCTGCGCCTGAACCGCGAGCAGAAGGCGCAGTTCGACGTCGCGGTGGCCACGACCCAGCGCGCGCTCCTTTCGGTCGCCTTCAGCGCCCTGCAGTTGAACGAGCACATCGCGGCCGAATTCGCCAAGTCCCATCCAGACCTCGGCGCCCTGGCGCGCGCCCAGGACGCGCTCATCGAGCAGAACCGCCCGCTCTTCCGCGACGCGCGCATCGAGTGGGCGCGGCTCTATGCCATGCTGGACCCCGAACAGGTGAAGATCGCGCGCTCCTTCGTCGAGGAGAAGATGGCGCGGCTCGAGGCGCTGGGCAACGGCCTGCGCGACCTCATCGTCGACAAGCTCAAAAAAGCCCCCTGAGGAGGCAAGCCGATGGATTCTCCCAAGACGTCCGCCGACGTCCTGTTCATCCTGCTGGGCGCGGTGCTGGTGCTCGCGATGCACGCGGGGTTCGCGTTCCTCGAGCTGGGGACCGTGCAGCGCAAGAACCAGGTCAACGCCCTGATGAAGATCCTGGTGGATTTCTCCGTTTCCACGATCGCCTACTTCTTCATCGGCTACGCGGTCGCCTACGGCACCAGCTTCTTCACGAGCGCCGAGGCGCTCTCGGCGAAGAGCGGCTACGAGCTCGTGCGCTTCTTCTTCCTGCTCACGTTCGCGGCCGCGGTTCCCGCCATCGTCTCGGGCGGCATCGCGGAGCGGGCGAAATTCAACCCGCAGCTGGCGGCCACGTTCATCCTGGTGGGCTTCCTCTACCCGTTCTTCGAGGGAATCGCCTGGAACGGCCACTTCGGCATCCAGGCGTGGCTCAAGGCGAGCTTCGGTTCGGAGTTCCACGACTTCGCGGGCTCGGTCGTGGTGCACGCGATGGGCGGCTGGATCGCGCTCGCCGCGGTGCTGCTGCTGGGCGCGCGGCGCGGCCGCTACACGAAAGAGGGGCGCGTGGTGGCGTTTCCGCCTTCCAACATCCCGTTCCTCGCGCTGGGCGCGTGGGTGCTCACCGTGGGCTGGTTCGGATTCAACGTGATGAGCGCCCAGACCCTCGATCGCATCTCGGGTCTGGTGGCGGCCAACTCCCTCATGGCGATGGCGGGCGGCACGATCGCCGGACTCTTCGCGGGGCGCAACGACCCGGGCTTCGTGCACAACGG
>JAAOZZ010000091.1 GCA_012274175.1 Betaproteobacteria bacterium | reverse complement strand
GCTCGTCGAAGCGCTGGGCACTCATGCACGAGCTGCGCGGGGGCGCCGAGCCGCGGCTGCAGGACCAGCTGAAGCACCTTTCCCCTTGCGACCTGGTGATCGTCGAGGGATACAAGGCCGAGCCGATGGCGAAGATCGAGGTGCACCGGCACGCGTCCCATACGCCGCTGCTCTTTCCCGACGACCCGAATGTGATCGCAATCGCGACCGACGAGGCGCTCGATACCGAGGTCCCGCAGCTCCCGGTGGACGACCCCGGCGCCGTGGCGCGCTTCATCGTGCAGTACCTGAGCCTCGACCGCGCGCGAATGGTGCGATAGGGGTTTCCATGGTCACGCTGCTCTTCTTCGCCAGCCTGCGCGAAAGCCTCGGCTCCTCCCGCGAGCAGGTGGCACTTCCCGGCGGGAACGCGACCGTTTCCTCGCTGGTCGAGCATCTGCGCGGGCGGGACGCGCGCTGGAACGAGGTGTTCGCGCCGGGCAAGTCCTGGCGCGTGGCGGTGAACCAGCAGATGGCAAATCTCGCAACTCCCCTCAAGCCGGGTGACGAGGTGGCATTCTTCCCGCCCGTCACCGGCGGCTAGCGCGATGGCGACCGTACGCGTGCAGGCCGCCGATTTCGACGCGGGCGCGGAGCTGGAGGCGCTCACCCGAGGGCGCGCCGACGTGGGGGCGGTCGCGAGCTTCGTGGGCCTCGTGCGCGACGCCAACGACGGCCAGCCGATCCGCGGCATGACCCTCGAGCACTACCCCGGGATGACCGAGCAGGCCCTGCAGGAGATCTGTGCCGAGGCCGGCGGTCGCTGGAAGATCCTCGACGCCGTAGTGATCCATCGCGTGGGCCCGCTCGTCCCGGGAGAGCGCATCGTGCTGGTGGGGGTGTCGAGCGCCCATCGCGGCGAAGCCTTCGCGGCGTGCGAATTCATCATGGACTACCTCAAGACCCGCGCTCCCTTCTGGAAGCGCGAGGACACCCCCGGGGGCCCGCGGTGGGTCGAGGCCCGGTCGAGCGACGATACCGCGGCCGGGCGTTGGGACGAGGATCCCGCGGGCGCGGCGAAGCGCTAGAAGCTGCAGAAGATCTGGCGGGTGAGGGAGATCATCCTGAGCACCCGCGCATCGCCGATCCGGTAGAAGACCTTGTTGGCCTCCTTGCGCGCTTCGAGCAGGCCGCGCTCGCGCATCACCGCGAGGTGCTGGGAGACATTGCTCTGGGTGGTGCCGACCGCCTCCACGATCTCGAGCACCGAGACCTCCTCCTTGCCGATCAGGCACAGGATCTTCAGCCTCAGGGGATGGGCCATCGCCTGCATCGCGGAGCTCGCCTCGCGGATGTTGTCGCTCTTGCCGATCAGCTCGAAGATGTCGTCCGAGGGGCCGGCGGCGGGCTTCCTGCGAGAGGGGGGCATGGCAAGCAATGTAAGGCAAAGCCGTTGATGGCGCCATAAGCGGAATGGGGCCCTGGCGCTCATATTAGTGTTGACTGATATGGCGGCGGTTCATAGACTGCGAGCCTGGGGACGACCCGGGTGGCGGCGCGGCGCAAGGCATGACACGCCGAATTCCGTATAATTTTTCCTTTCGGCCTCACTCACAAGAAACCTTCGGCCCAGAACAACCACACGGCCGGTCCATGGAAAGCGAAGGAGGAGCAGTGATGAACAGTGGTCGCAGGAGGGTGCTGCAAGGCACGGGCGGCATGGCCGTGATGAGCCTCGCCATGGCAGCGGGGCTGTTGCGGCCCGGCGCGGCGCGGGCGGCGGAGTGGAACAAGGCGGCGTTCGAGACCAAGTCGCTCGCCGACGCGGTCAAAGCCATGGGAGGAGCCGCGCCCGTGGAGAGCAAGGATATCGTCATCACCTCCCCGGACATCGCGGAGAATGGTGCCGTGGTCCCGTTCACCATCGCGAGCAAGATCGCCCATACGCAGTCGATCTCGCTGCTGGTGGAGAAGAACCCCGCCATCCTCGCCGCGAGCTTCGACATCCCGGACGGCACCGAGCCGTGGATCAACACGCGCGTGAAGATGGGGCAGACCTCCAACGTGTTCGCGCTGGTGAAGGCGGACGGCAAGTACTACTACACGGCCAAGGAGGTGAAGGTGACCCTCGGCGGCTGCGGCGGCTGAGGAGAGGACCATGGCAGATCCGATGAAGATTCGCGCCACGATGGCGGGCGACAAGGTCGAGGTGAAGGTGCTCATGGCCCACGAGATGGAGACCGGCCAGCGCAAGGACGGCAAGGGCAAGGTGATCCCCGCGTGGTTCATCCAGAACGTGACCGCGACCCACAATGGCAAGACCGTGCTCTCGGCGGAATGGGGACCGGCGGTATCCAAGAACCCGTTCCTGTCGTTCCGGTTCTCGGGCGGCAAGCCGGGGGAGAAGGTGACCATCACCTGGGTGGACAACCACGGCGACAAGCGCACAGACGAAGCGACCATTTCCTGAAGGCTACGGGCAAGGAGGAGACGAAATGAATCCCAGCATCCGTCGCATGGCAGCGGCAGCGGCCGCGTGCATCGCATGGTCCTCGATGGCCTTCGCCGCCGAGCCGACGATCAAGATCGTCTACCACGTGAACGAGGGTCTCGAGAAGTCCGCGGTCGTGCTCCACAACGTGAAGAACAACCTGGACGCCGAGCCGGGGGCCAAGATCGTCGTGGTCGGGCACGGGGCCGGCATCGATTTCATGCTCGACGGGGCCAAGGACAAGAACGGCAACCCGTTCGACGCGACCATCGACACCTTGCAGGAGAGGGGCGTGGAGTTCCGCGTATGCAACAACACCCTCAAGTCGCGCCACATCGATCCGAAG
>JAAOZZ010000090.1 GCA_012274175.1 Betaproteobacteria bacterium | reverse complement strand
TCGCCAGCTCTCCCAGCGCTTCCTCGGGTTGGACGACGGCGCGCTCGCCGCGTGGCTGCTCGCCGACCTCGAGCGCACGGGCGCGATTGCCATCCGCGACGGCATTGCGCGCCCCACGATGCCCGCCTGAATCAGGGTCTGTCCCCGATTTAGCCGAAAGCGCGCAGGCCGGCGAGGTCGACGATGCGGATGCGCCCGTAGTCGACCTTGAGCAGGCCGGCTTTCTCGAGCACCTGGAGCGCCTGGTTCACCCGCTGGCGGGAAACGCCGGAGAGGTAGCCCACCTCCTCCTGCGAGATCTGCACGTGGGTGGCCTGCTCGGGGTAGAGCAGGGGGTTGAAGAGGGCGGCGAGCGAGCGGGCCACGCGGGCGTCGGGACCCAGGAGGCGCTCGTACTCGACCATGGCGATGAACTGGGACAGCCGCTCGTTCAGCTGCATGAGGAGGAAGCGGTTGAAGCCGATGTCCGTGTCCAGCAGCCACTGGAACGTGGCGCGCGGCATGAGGGCCATGCGGCTGGATCGCAGCGCCTCGATGTCGTAGCGTCGCGTGGGGTCCTTGAGGAGGGAGCCCTCGCCGAACCAGCCGCCGCTCGTGACCCCGGTGAAAGTGGTGGTCTTGCCCTGGGAATTGACGCTCGTCATCTTGACCAGGCCGTCCACCACGCCGATCCAATGCTCCACCGGCTCGCCCTTGCGGCAGACGTACGCGCCGGCGGGGAAATCCCGCACCACGGTCTCCGCTTCCACGCGGTCGAGCTGCGCGCGCGTGAGGGAACGCGTCCAGAGCGAGGCCCGCAGCAGCTCGGCGAGGGAATCCATGTCCCAGATTGTCAACGAAAAGACACTTGGCCGTGAACCCCGCGGCTACACTAGGCCCAAACAGGAGGAGGCCCCAGGCCATGACGGTGGAAACCGGGACGGCGGACACGTTCCCGAAGCTTCTGCTGCACCACGCACGCGTGCGCGGGGCTCGCCCCGCGATCCGTGAAAAGGCCCTGGGCATCTGGCAGAGCTGGACATGGGAGCAGGTGCGCGAGGAGGTCGAATGCCTCGCCTGCGGCCTCGCCCAGGCCGGCCTCGCCCGCGGCGACCATATCGCCGTCATCGGCGCGAACCGACCCAGACTCTACTGGACCCTCATCGCGGCGCAGTCCCTGGGCGCGATTCCGGTGCCGTTCTACGAGGATGCCGTGGCCCAGGAAATGGTCTACGTCTTCCAGAACGCCGAGATCGCCTTCGCGGTGGTGGAGGACCAGGAGCAGGCCGACAAGCTCTTCGAGATCCTGCCCGAGTGCCCCAAATTGAAGCGCATCTGGTACGACGATGCGCGGGGCCTGCGCCACTACTCCCAGCCCGAGCTCGCATCCTACGAGAGCCTGCGGGAGGCGGGGAAAGCCCATGGGGCCGCGAACCCCGGCTTCGTCCCGGGGGAGATCGCGGGCGGCCGCGGTGACGATACCGCGATCATGCTCTACACCTCCGGCACCACGGGGCACCCGAAAGGCGTGGTCCTCTCCCACGACAACCTCATCTCGGCGAGCCACGCCTACAGCGAGCTCGAGGGCCTGCGCGACGACGAGGAGGTGCTCGCCTACCTGCCCATGGCGTGGATCGGACAGAACCTGTTCTCCTACGCGCAATGGATGACCGTGGGCTTCCGCATCAACTGCATCGAGTCGGCGGAAACGGTCCTCACGGACATGCGCGAGATCGGGCCCACCTACTATTTCGCCCCACCCCGGGTGCTCGAGGGGCTCCTCACCCAGGTCACCATCCGCATGGAGGACGCGAGCGCCATCAAGCGCTGGCTCTTCCGCCGTTCCATGGAGCTCGCGCGCCGCGTGGGCGCCAGGATCCTCGACGGCAAGCCGGTGGGCGCGCTCGATCGCCTGCAGTACGCGCTGGGCAACCTCGTGGTCTACGCGCCGCTGCGCAACGCGCTCGGCATGTCGCGGGTACGCGTGGCCTACACCGCGGGAGAGGCCATCGGCCCCGACCTCTTCGTTTTCTACCGCTCCCTCGGGATCAACCTCAAGCAGCTCTACGGCTCGACGGAGACCTCGGTCATGGTGTGCGTGCAGCCCAACGGCGCCGTGAAGCCCGACACCGTGGGCCCGCCCATGAAGGACGTGGAGGTGCGCATCCTGGAAAGCGGCGAGATCCTGCTGCGCTGCCCGGGGCTCTTCCGTGCGTACTACAAGAACGAGGAGGCCACGCGGGAGGCGAAGGATGGCGAAGGCTGGTTCCACACGGGGGACGCCGGATTCTTCGACGAGACCGGGCACCTGAAGATCATCGACCGGGCCAAGGACGTGGGCAAGCTTTCCGACGGCACGCTCTTCGCCCCCAAGTACCTCGAGAACAAGCTCAAGTTCTTCCCCCACGTGAAGGAGGCGGTGGCCTTCGGCGACGGCAGGGGCGAGGCCACGGCGATGGTCAACATCGACGTGCAGGCGGTGGGCGACTGGGCCGAGCGCCGCGGCATCCCGTATTCGGGCTACACGGACCTTGCCGCCAAGCCCCAGGTGGTCGAGCTGGTGCGCGAGTGCGTGGAGAAGGTGAATGCCGACCTCGCGCGTGACCCGAAGCTCTGCGGCAGCCAGATCCATCGCTTCGTGATCCTGCACAAGGAGCTCGACGCCGACGACGGCGAGCTCACCCGCACGCGCAAGGTGCGCCGCCGCTTCATCGCGGAGAAATATGCGGCCATCGTCGATGCGCTCTATTCGGGTGCCGAGCGCTGCGCCATCGAGGCCCAGGTGCGCTTCGAGGACGGCCGGACCGGCATCGTGCGCGCGGACCTGCCCGTCACCGCTGCGCGCACGTTCGCCCCCGACGCCGCGAAGGCAGCCGCATGAGGGCCCCGGCGCCATGAACCTGCGCGAGCTCGAGCCGGGTGCGGTCGAGCGCAAGCCGGGCGAGGCGATCCTCGCCCTGGACGGCGTGTCCCTCGCTTTCGGCGGCGTGAAGGCGCTCTCCGACGTGAGCTTCGGCGTGCGCGAGCACGAGATCCGCGCCATCATCGGCCCCAACGGCGCCGGGAAGAGCTCGATGCTCAACGTGATCAACGGCGTGTACCGGCCGCAGCAGGGCGCCATCACCTATCTCGGCGAGCGGCGCACCGCCATGGACCCGCACCGCGCCGCCGCGCAGGGCATCGCGCGCACCTTCCAGAGCCTCGCGCTCTTCACCGGGATGTCGGTCCTGGACAACATCCTCGCGGGCCGCAACCTGATGATGAAGTCGAACATCTTCCTGCAGGCGCTGCGGGTGGGACCGGCGCTGCGCGAGGAGACGGCGCACCGCGAGCGCGTGGAGCGGATCATCGATTTCCTCGAGATCCAGCACGTGAGGAAGACCGCGGTGGGGAGGCTCCCCTACGGGCTGCAGAAGCGCGTGGACCTGGGGCGCGCCCTCGCCGCCGAGCCGCGGGTGCTGCTGCTGGACGAGCCCATGGCGGGGATGAACGTGGAGGAAAAGCAGGACATGTGCCGCTTCATCCTCGACGTGAACGACGAGTTCGGCACCACCATCGTCCTCATCGAGCACGACATGGGCGTGGTGATGGACCTGTCCGATCGCGTCGTGGTCCTGGACTACGGCCGCAAGATCGCCGACGGCACCCCCGACGAGGTGCGCGAAAGCCAGGCCGTGATCGACGCCTACCTGGGCGTCAAGCACTGAGCGCGCGAGCCCCGTGAGCGCCACCGCCCGCAACCTCACCATCGCCTTCTTCGCGCTCCTCGCGGTGGGAGCGGTGTCTCCCCTCGCGCTCACGGACACGAGGTTCCCGCAATGGGTGGAGGTGGTGCTGGGCGGCCTCATGTCGGGCGTGCTCTATTCGCTGGTGGCCCTCGGGCTCGTGCTCATCTTCAAGGCCTCGGGAGTGTTCAACTTCGCCCAGGGCTCGATGGTGCTCTTCGCGGCACTTTGCCTCGTGCGCATCGCGGAGAAGGTGCCGCTGCCCGTGGCGATCGCCGCCACGCTCGCGATCATGGTGGCGTTCGCGTGGCTGGTGGAGCGCCTGGTGCTGCGCCCGCTCGTGAACCAGGAGGAGATCGCGCTCTTCATGGCGACCCTGGGCATCGCCAACGTGCTCGACGGATTCGGGCAGATCGTCTGGGGCAGCGACATCTACACGCTCGACGTGGGCATGCCCAAGGAGCCGACGTTCATCTTCCAGAAGACTTTCGAGGGCGGCATCCTCGTGAGCACGGAGGACCTCATCGCGGCACTCATCGCCGCGCTGCTGGTGGCCGCGCTGGCGCTCTTCTTCCAGAAGACCGCGACGGGCCGGGCGCTGCGGGCGGTGGCCGACGACCACCAGGCGGCGCAGTCCGTGGGCATCCCGTTGAACCGCATCTGGGTCATCGTCTGGAGCGTGGCGGGGCTGGTCGCCCTGGTGGCCGGCGTGGTGTGGGGCTCGAAGCTGGGCGTGCAGTTCTCGCTGCAACTCGTCGCCCTGAAGGCGCTGCCGGTGGTGATCCTGGGCGGCTTCACCTCGATTCCCGGGGCCATCATCGGCGGGCTCATCATCGGGCTGGGAGAGAAGCTCTCCGAGGTCTACCTGGGGCCCACGTTCGGCGGCGGCATCGAGAACTGGTTCGCCTACGTGCTGGCGCTCGTGTTCCTGCTGTTCCGTCCCGAGGGGCTTTTCGGGGAAAGGCACATCGACCGTGTTTGAGCGAGCGCGATGATCTACCGCGAGACCGGCCAGTTCAAGACGACGTACGCGTCGGACCAGCAGCTCTTCCCGATCCTGCAGGACCGGGTGTTCGTGCTGGCGTTCATCGTGTTCGCGTTCGTGGCCGTGCCCTTCCTCGCTTCGGAATACCTCTTTCGCGCGATCCTGGTCCCGTTCCTCATCCTGTCCCTCGGGGCCATCGGCCTCAACATCCTGGTGGGATACTGCGGCCAGGTTTCCCTCGGCACCGGCGGCTTCATGGCGGTCGGGGCCTATTCGGCCTACAACCTGGCGATCCGCATCCCGGACCTCAACCTGCTCGTGGTGTTCCTGCTCGCGGGGGCGTGCACGACGCTGGTGGGCGTGCTCTTCGGGGTCCCGAGCCTGCGCATCAAGGGCTTCTACCTCGCGGTGACCACGCTCGCCGCGCAGTTCTTCCTCGACTGGGCGTTCGCGCGCATCGGCTGGTTCACCAACAACGAATCCTCGGGCTCCGTGAGCGCTCCCCCGCTGGTCGTCTTCGGCCACACCATCCAGGGCCCGGTGGAAAAATACCTCTTCGTGCTCTCCATCGTGTGCGTGTTCGCGCTCGTGGCGA
>JAAOZZ010000089.1 GCA_012274175.1 Betaproteobacteria bacterium | reverse complement strand
GACGTAGATCGGCTTGGTGGCACGCATCACGATCGCGTACGACATCTTCTCGAAGACCCGGAACACGAACACCAGTCCCGTGCGCTCGTCGGGAAGCTTGATCGGCCCGCCTTCGAGGACCGCTCCTGCTTTCGGGTTGTCGACCTGCACCCGCGGAGGATCTGGCACCACCGGCACCGGCTTCACGTCGACGCCGTTGAGCCATCCCTTCTCGAACATCGGCCCCGAAGCGTGGCCTTCCACGCCGAGCACGGCCCCCCGACGATAGCTCGCGAGCACATGCCCGACCTCGATGCCGTCCCGGGCGCCGCGGTTGATCGAGATGATGCGGAACTGGCCGAGCTCCGACACGCCACCGTCCACCGACATGATGGTGCCCTTGATGGGCTTGTCCGGGGCGTGGGGTACGTATGTGGGATAGCTTGTCTCGCGTGCCGGAAGGAGGCGATCGCCGCGGTTTATCTCTTCGCGGGCCTTGGTGATGACCAGGGTGGTGGGATTGCCGTAATGGCGCACGCGTGCATCCCCGATGTACTTGGCCTCGTAGCCGAGAATCTCCCCCGTGTCCGGGTCATGCATCGCGACACCCGGCCGGAAGACCTGCCAATTGACCGGGTCCCCCGAGCCGATGCGGTCCGCATAGGCGGTATCCCCCACGCCCACGATCACACGGCCTTCTTCGGTGGCCAGCAGGGTCGGCGCCTTGTCGAGTCCTCCCGCCTCCACGACGAGGGGCTGCGAGAGGAACGGTCCCAGGGCAGAGCCGGGGATGCTGGGAATGGCCGATTGCAGGGGTTCCACTCGGATGCGCGGCTCGAGGCGCACCACGTTACCCGCCGCCACTTCGCCGCCGGCGCCCCCCCGAATCAACGAAAGCTCGGGATATGCGCCGGTGCGATCCAGCCGGATCACGTCGCCGGGATAGATCCAGTGCGGATCCTTGATTTCCTCCCGGTTCATGTTCCAGATCTGCGGCCATTTCCAGGGATCTTTCAGGAACCGCCCGGAAATTCCCCACAGCGTGTCCCCTTTGACGACCGTATATTGGTCCGGAGCGTCGGCCTGCAGGTCGCCCTGGGTGACATGGGAGGATCCTGGGGCCGCGGCGCTAGAGCCCGCCTTTGCGGCATCCGGGGGCATTCCGTCGGCAATTGCCCAGACCGGAACCAAACTGGCCAAGGCCGCGACTAAAGATATAATTGTCTTTCGCATGGCGGCGCTCACTTGTGGATATGGAGCTCGGGACCCATATTCAGAAAAAGGGTTACGCCCCCTTTTTCATGTAGTGCGGTAAATTCTGCACATAATTTATTCAATTAGCAAGCATTTATGGCCATTCTCGAGATCCTGCAGTACCCCGATACCCGCCTCAACACGCCCGCGCTCCGGGTCGAAAAGATCGACGCCGGGACGCGCAAGCTCGTCGATGACATGGCCGAAACGATGTATTCGGCGCCCGGCGTGGGCCTGGCCGCGACCCAGGTCGATGTTCACCGGCAGATCATCATCATCGACGTGAGCGAGGACCACAGCGACCTGCGCGTGTTCATAAACCCCGAGATCACGCGCCGCGAGGGTGTCGCCATGAACCAGGAAGGGTGCCTTTCGGTTCCGGGAATCTACGACAACGTCGAGCGCGCGGAAAGCGTGACGGTCACTGCGCTGGATCGAAACGGCTCCCGGTTCACGCTCAACGCTTCCGGATTGCTCGCGACCTGCATCCAGCACGAGATGGACCACCTCCAAGGCAAGATCTTCGTCGATTACCTCTCGGAGGTGAAGCAGAACCGGGTCCGTACGAAGCTGAAGAAGCGCCAACGCAAAGCGGCCTGAACCGGTCGGTGTCCTTGCGCGTAGCCTTCGCCGGCACTCCAGCGTTCGCCGCGCGGGCCCTCGAGGCGATCATCGCCGCGGGCCATGAAGTACCCCTCGTGCTCACGCAGCCGGACCGCCCCGCAGGCCGGGGGATGCGTCTTCAGTCGAGCGCAGTAAGCGAGATGGCCACGCGCCTGGGCAAGGCGATCCTGAAGCCGGAAAATCTCCGGATTCCCGCAGTGGCGGACGCCGTGCGCGACGCCTCTTGCGACGTGATGGTAGTGGCGGCTTACGGCAGGATCCTGCCCGCGGAAATGCTGGGCATACCCAGGCTCGGCTGCCTCAACATCCATGCCTCACTGCTGCCGCGGTGGCGCGGCGCCGCGCCCGTCCAACGGGCGATCCTCGCCGGCGACGTTGCGACGGGCGTGAGCATCATGCAGATGGATGCGGGGCTGGACACCGGCCCCGTGTTGCTGCGAATCGAGATGCCGATCGGCGCCCGGGACACCGCAGGTGCCCTTACCGAGTCCCTGGCGATGGCAGGGGCAAGCGCTATCGTCCGCGCGCTCGATTCCCTCGAAGCGCTACATCCGCAGGCCCAGGACGAGGCACTCGCCACCTATGCACCCAAGATCGAGAAGGCCGAGGCGAGCCTCGACTGGACCCTGTCCGCCGAAGCGCTCGATCGTCGCGTTCGCGCTTTCAATCCGTTTCCAGGCGCAACCGCAAGACTGGCAGGCGAGACCATCAAGATCTGGGAAGCGCGCCCCGACGACAGGCAAGGCGTGCCGGGGCAAGTGATGGAAGCCCGCGATGGGGAGCTGCGAATTGCTTGTGGCGCCGGATCGTTGCGACTCGAGACCCTGCAACGCCCGGGTTCCCGGCGCATGGGGGCCTCGGAATTCATGCGCGGATTTACGTTGGTCCCCGGAGCGGGGTTCGGTTCCCCCAATGCGAGTGAATATTGATTCTCGCTGGCTTTGCCCAACCAATTGATTATTATGAGAATGTAAGGAGACAGGCAAGCCCCCGATCGCTGGCAAGTCCTTGAGATTAGTGGTAAATTGAGTTCCGCTGCCTCACTTGTCTCGCGATTGCCACACCTGTTGCGCGCGGACCAACACCGCATCGGTCGAGAGGAAGCAGGCAGCCCATCGATCCATGAGCCTTGCCTCTTACATTTCCCGTTTTCTCCGGGCCGCGCTTGGAGTTTCGCGCCGTGCGCGGTGGGGATGGCTTGGACTCGCCCTCGCGGCCTCCATCGCATCGGCGCAGGGCGAGGGGATCTCGGTGCGCTCGGCCACGCTGGGCCCGGACGAGGATGGATGGCACGTCGATGCGCAGTTCGACATCCAGTTCAGCCCGCGACTCGAAGAGGCGGTGAACCGCGGCGTCCCGCTTTATTTCGTGGTCGAGTTCGAGCTGGCGCGGCCGCGCTGGTACTGGTTCGACGAAAAGCCCGTCGAGGTCACGCAGACCTACAAGATCAGCTATACGCCGTTGCTGCGCCAATACCGGCTTTCGGTGGGCAACGTCTACCAGAACTTCACGCGCTTCGAGGAAGTCACGCGCGTTCTCTCACGCTTGCGCGGATGGCATGTCGCCGACCGCGGCGCAATCAAAAAGGACGGTACCTACCAGGCGGGAGTGCGCATGCGCCTGGATACGGGCCAGCTGCCTAAGCCGTTCCAGCTGAATGCCATCGCCTCGCGCGATTGGACGCTGGCCTCGGATTGGCATCGCTGGACCATCGTTCCATGAAAGCCCTGATCTTCCTGTGTGTCGTCACCGGCGCGGCGCTGGTGTACCTCATGTCGGAAGCGTCGTCCAATACCGCCCTCTTCGCGCAGAACTATCCCCTGCTGCTGGGCTTGGGCGGCGGGCTTGCCCTGGGGCTCATGGCGCTCATCGTCTACCAGCTGGTCGTGCTTCGCAGGAAGCTGCGCGAGCGGGTGTTCGGTTCGAAGCTCACGTTGCGCCTGATGGTCGTCTTTGCGCTCATGGCGCTGATTCCGGGGGGGCTCGTGTACGCGATCTCCTTCCAGTTCCTGCAGCGCTCCATCGAGTCCTGGTTCGACGTGCGGGTCGACGAATCCTTGAAGGGCGGTATCAACCTCGCGCGCAGCGCCCTGGAAAATTCGCTCAAGGAGCTGGCGCAGAAGGCCGATTCGATGGCGCACGGCCTGGCGACGGCGCAGGCCGTTGAGGCGACCACGCTCAACCGCCTTCGCGAGCAATATTCCGTCGAGGAGGCCACGCTCCTCACGCCGCGGGGCAAGATCATCGCGCAGGCGAGCGCGGAGCCGGTGTCGCTCCTGCCGGACCTGCCGGGACCGAACCTGCTGCGCCAGGTGCGGATGCAGCAGCCCGTGCGATCGATCGAGGCCATTCCCGACCGGGGGCTGTACCTGCGTGTAATCGTCCCTGTGAACGTGCTCACCATTGCCGACGACATCCGGATTCTCCAGGTGCTGCAGCGCGTGCCGAGGGTGATCGCCCAGGACGCGGAGATCGTCGAGGCGGGGTACAAGGACTATCAGGAGCTCCAGCTCGCCCGCGTGGGGCTCAAGCGCATCTTCGGGCTCACCCTCACGCTCGCGATGCTGCTCACCCTCTTCTCGGCGCTCGCGCTCGCTTTCGTGCTGTCGGAGAGGCTCTCGGCGCCGCTCTCGGCGCTCGCCGAGGCCACTCGCGCCATCGCCAAGGGCGACTACTCCAAGTTGAACCCGGTGAAGAGCCGCGACGAGTTCGGCGTCCTCACCCAGTCGTTCAATACCATGACGCGCCAGATCGCCGATGCCACGGAGGCGATGGAGCGCAACCAGCAGCAGCTCGAGAATTCCAAGACCTACCTCGAGAGCATCCTGTCCAACCTCACTTCGGGCGTGCTCACGTTCGACGAGCGCCTGTACGTGAAGACGATGAATGCCGCCGCCAACACGATCCTCGCCGTTCCGGCGGGAGCGTTCCACGGGCTGAAGCTCTCCGATTGGCCCCGGCATATCCAGTCGGTGGCGCCGTTCGCGGAGATCGCCCTGCGCCAGTTCGCCTCTTCGGGCATCCGGCAATGGGAAGAGCAGATGGAATACCGCCGCAGCGATGCCTCGCGCACGCTGCTTTTGCGCGGTACGCGCCTGGGCGCGCGCGGCGAGAGCGGCTACGTGGTGGTCTTCGACGATATCACCCACTTGATCCAGGCCCAGCGCGACGCGGCCTGGGGAGAGGTGGCGCGCCGCCTCGCCCATGAGATCAAGAATCCGCTCACGCCGATCCAGCTGTCGGCCGAGCGGCTCCAGCTCAAGCTCCAGGACAAGCTGCCGGAGCACGAAGCGGACATCCTCAAGCGCGCCACGGGAACCATCGTGACGCACGTGGCGGCCCTCAAGGGGATGGTGGACGACTTCACCCAATACGCCCATGCGGCGCGCATGAACGCGAGGACAGTCACGTTGAACGACCTGATTCGAGAGGTCCTGGTGCTCTACGAGTCCATGGGCGTGGCGATCGAGGCGCGGCTGGCGGAGAACTTGCCGCAGATATACGCGGACCCGGGAATGCTGCGCCAGGTGCTGCACAACCTTTTCCAGAACGCGATCGACGCACTTAGCGGCGTCGACAATCCCCGCATCCTCGTCGCGACGACCCTGGGAACCGGGGGCGTGCTGCTCACGGTCCGCGACAACGGCACGGGCATCGCCGAGGGAGTGATGGGGCGCATCTTCGAACCGTACGTGACCACGAAGCCGAAAGGGACCGGCCTGGGGCTCGCCATCGTGAAGAAGATCGTCGACGAGCATCACGGCCGCATTCTGGTGGAAAATGTGAAGCCCCACGGCGCCACGGTGAGCATCGTCCTGCCGCTGAAGGCCGCCGCGTAACAGGCCAACCGCATGTCCGCGAACCAGATCCTCGTCGTCGACGATGAAGTCGGCATCCGCGAACTTCTGTTCGAGATCCTCCGCGACGAAGGTTACGGAGTGAGGCTCGCCGAGAACGCGCAGACGGCCCGCTCGGCCCGCAAGGAAATGCGCCCGGACCTCGTGCTGCTCGACATCTGGATGCCGGATACCGACGGGATCACCTTGCTCAAGGAATGGGCCGGAAGCGGCCTGCTCACGATGCCCGTGGTCATGATGTCGGGACACGGCACGATCGATTCCGCGGTCGAGGCGACCCGCATCGGTGCGTTCGACTTCCTCGAAAAGCCCATCAGCCTTCCGAAGCTTCTGGCCACCGTGGGCAAGGCGCTCGCCGGCGGGCGGGTGCTGCCCAAGACCGGGCTCGCGCTCGTGAACCTGGGACGCGCCCGCGTGATCCAGGAGCTGCGCCAGCGACTCGAGCAGGTAAGCCGCCTGCATACGCCCGTCATGCTCATCGGGGAGTCCGGTTGCGGCTTCGAAGTCTGCGCGAGGCACCTGCACATCCCCAACACTCCCTGGGTGGCTCCGGAAGAGACCGAGTGGCTCGCCTCGAATCCGTTCGAGCCGCTCAACGAGGCGCGGGAGGGGACGCTATTCATTCCGGAGATCTCCAATCTGTCCAAGGCGGAGCAGAAGGGCCTCGTCCAGCTGCTGGGCAAGCTCGAAAAGTTCAACGTTCGATTGATCTGCGCGGCAACGGGACAGCTGCCCGCGATGGCCGAGGACGGGCGCATGGACGCGCAGCTCTACAACCAGCTCTCCGGCCTCACCATACGGGTGCCGTCGATCGCGGACCATCCGGAGGACATCCCGGACATCGCGGCCACGATGCTCACGCAGCTCATCGATGCCAACGAAGTTCCGCTGCGCTCGCTCACGGTCGG
>JAAOZZ010000088.1 GCA_012274175.1 Betaproteobacteria bacterium | reverse complement strand
GCCCATCATCCGCCGGGGCGGTTGAAGGGCGCTCGAGATTCGCGCGGCCCTTTCCACCGTTCGCTCCCTCTCCCCTGGGAGAGGGGCGCGGCGAGGGTAGCTTTCTGCGCAGGCTCCTTCCGCTCTTCCGGCTGCTCGCCCCGTACCGCGTGCGCATCGGCGTCTGCCTCGCGGCCATCGCGCTTTCGGCGGCCATGGTGCTCGTCATCGGGCAGGGGCTGAAGGTGGTGATCGACCAGGGTTTCGCGCGCGGCGAGGGACGGCTCCTCGATCGCACGCTCGCCGCGCTCGCCGCCATGATCGCGGCGCTGGGCGTGCTCACCTGGGTGCGCGTCTACAACATCTACTGGGTTGGCGCGCGCTTCACCGCGGACCTGCGCCGGCGCGTGTACGACCACCTCCTCACGCTCTCGCCCGGCTTCTACGAGGAGGCGCGCACCGGCGAGGTGTCCTCCCGCGTCACCAACGACGTGACGCTGATCGAGGCGGTGATGGGCGGCACGCTGCTCTATGCGCTGCGCATGGCGATCACCATGGCCGGATGCGTGGCGATGCTCTTCTTCACGAGCGTGAAGCTCACCGTGCTGGCCCTCGCGTGCATGCCGCTGGTGCTCATGCCGATCGCGCTCCTGGGGCTGCGGGTGCGAAGGCTTTCGCGCACCGTGCAGGACCGGGTGGCCGACGTCTCGAGCCACGTGGACGAGACGCTGCACGAGATCCGCACCGTGCAGGCCTTCGCCCACGAGGACCTGGAAAGCTCGACCTTCGGCGAGCGCGTCGAGTCGGTGTTCCGCGCCGCGGTGGAACGCTCGGGCAACCTCGCGCTGCTCATCTCCGCGGTGATCGTGCTCGCGTTCTCCGCCGTGGCCATGCTGCTCTGGGTGGGCGCCCACGACGTGTTCGCCGGCCGGCTCACGGCGGGCGGCCTCACGGCCTTCCTCTTCTACGCGGTGATCGTGGCCAACGCGGCCTTCGTGCTCGCGGAGGTCTACGGCGAGATGCAGCGCGCGGCCGGCGCCTCGGAGCGGCTGCTGGAGCTGCTCGCGACGGAATCGCGCATCCGCGCCCCCGCGCATCCCGCGGCGCTCGCCGAGCCCCCGCTCGGCCGCGTCGCGTTCGAGGAAGTGACGTTCTTCTACCCTTCGCGCCCGGCCGTGCCCGCGCTCGACCGGTTCAGCCTCGCCATCGATCCCGGCGAGGTGGTGGCGCTCGTGGGACCGTCGGGCGCGGGAAAGACCACGGTCTTCCAGCTCCTGCTGCGCTTCTACGATCCGTCCTCGGGCACGGTGAGGCTCGACGGCACCGATGCGCGCGCCGCCGACCCGAGGGAGCTGCGCCGCCGGGTGGCGGTCGTGGCCCAGGACCCGGTGATCTTCGCCGCGAGCGTGCTCGAGAACGTGCGCTATGGGCGTCCCGACGCGAGCGACGAGGCGGTGCGCCGTGCCCTCGAGGAGGCCCATGCGCTCGCCTTCGTCGAGCGCCTTCCCGAGGGCGTCGCCACCTCCCTGGGCGAGCGCGGCGTGAAGCTCTCCGGGGGCCAGCGCCAGCGCATCGCCATCGCCCGCGCGATCCTCGCCGACCGCGCGGTGCTCCTGCTCGACGAGGCGACGAGCTCCCTCGACGCGGAAAGCGAGAAAGCCGTGCAGCTCGCCCTCGAGCGGCTCATGCGCGGACGCACCACGCTCGTCATCGCCCACCGCCTCGCCACCGTGAAGTCCTGCGATCGCATCGTCGTCATGGACCACGGCAAGGTGGTGGCCACCGGAAGCCACGCTTCCCTCGTCGCGGAAAGCGGGCTGTACGCGCGGCTCGCCGCGTTGCAGTTCGATCCGTCCGTCACGTGAACGGGCGCCGATTCGCCGGTGCGCTCGCCGCCGCGTGGCTCGCGGGGGCGTGCCTCGCGCGGGCGGCGGGCGAGGACGACCCGTTCCGCGCCCTGGAGGACGCCGGCAATCCCGCGACCCGGGCATTCTTCGCGGGCGAAGGCGCGCACGCGCGCCGCGTGCTCGACCGGATACCGGGTCGCAGCGCGATGCTCGCGCGCATCCGCGAGCTTTCCGCCGGCGACGCTCGCGTGAGCGCGGTGGTCCTCGCCGAGGGACGGGTGTTCTACCTGCGCCGGGCCGGGACGGCGAAGGTCCCGGTGCTTTGCATGCGCGAAGGCCTCGTGGGCAAGGAGCGCGTGCTCCTGGATCCCGAGCGCCTGTCCCGGGCGACGGGGCAGGCCGCGATCGACTGGTTCGTGCCGTCCCCCGACGGCCGCTACGTGGCCTACGGATATTCCCTCGCCGGCCGCGAGGATTCGCTGCTGCGCGTGCTCTCCGTGAGCGCCGGGCGCGACCTGCCGGGGGAGATCGACCGCGCGCGATACAACGAGCGGCTCGCGTGGCAGCCCGACGGGCGCGCCTTCTACTACGCGCGCGTCGCCGAACCGGGCGCGGGGCCGCTGGGCGCCGTGAGCGTGCGCGTCTACCGCCACGTCCTGGGTCGCGACAGCGCGCGCGACGAGATCGTCTTCGCGCCCGGGGTGGGCGGGGCGCGCGATGTTCCCGCGAACGCCCGCCCCTGGATCTTGGCGCCCCCCGGCGCTCGCCATGCCTACGCCGTCGCGCGCGAAGGCGTGAGCCGCGAGCTCACGGTGTACGAGACCGACCAGAAGGCGCTCGCCTCGGCGCGCCCGCGCTGGCGCAAGCTCGTCTCCCCCACGGACCAGGTGACCGCGATCGAGGCCTGGAAGGACGAGCTCTACGTCCTTTCCCATCGCGACGCGCCGCGGCGGCGGGTGCTGAGGCTCAAGGTCGCGGCGCGCGACATGACCGGCGCGCGGGTCGTGGTGCCCGAGGGCGATTCCATCATCGAGGGGATGGCCCTCGCCAAGGACGCGATGTACCTGCACACGATGGTAGCGGGCGTGGATCGCCTCGAGCGCGCGTCCCTGGGACTGCTCGGAATGAGAGCGCCGGAATTCGTGCGCATTCCGTTCGACACCGGCATCGCGCAGCTCCTCGCCGATCCGCGCCGGGCGGGTGCGATCCTGCGCCTCGAGGGCTGGATCCAGCCCCCCGCGGTGGTGGAAGTGGATGCGCGCACCGGCAACCTGCGCGACACCGGCATCGAGCCCGCGCCGAGCGCCGATTTCTCCGCGATGGACGAGGTGCGGCTGTATCCCACGGCGCCCGACGGCGCGCGCATTCCCGTGACGCTGCTCTACCGCAAGTCCACGCGCCTCACGGGCGACAATCCCACCCTGCTCGTGGGATTCGGCAGCTACGGGGTGAGCCTGCAACCGCGGTTCGATGCGGCGCGCCTCGCGTGGCTCGAGCGCGGGGGCGTGTACGCCGTGGCGCACCTGAGGGGAGGCGGCGAATACGGCGACGACTGGCACGAGGCCGGGCGCGGCGCGGCCAAGGCGAACACCGTCGCCGATTTTCTCGCCGTCGCGCAGTTCCTCGTGAGCTACGGTTTCACCGATCCGCGGCACCTCGCGATCATGGGCACCGGCGCCGGCGGCATTCCCGTGGGAGGGGCGCTCGCGCGCAAGCCCGCGCTCTTCGCGGCGGCGGTGGCGCGCAACCCGCTGATGGATCTCCTGAGGCTCGAAGACGCACCGGGCGGGTCGGCCCAGGTTCCGGAATTCGGCTCGGCCGCGACGCCGCAGGGGCGCGAGTCGCTGCGCGCCCTCTCGCCCTACCACCTGCTGAAGGACGGCACCGCCTATCCCGCGGTGCTCCTGGTCGACGGCGCGAACGATCCGCTCGTGCCCCCGTGGCAGCCCGGCAAGATGGCCGCGCGCCTGCGCGCGGCGAATCCCTCCGGCAAGCCCGTGCTCCTGCGCATGGATTTTGACGCGGGCGCGCCCGGTTCCCATTCCGTGCCGCAGCACGACGAAGAGCTCGCGGACATCTACTCGTTCGTGCTCTGGCAG
>JAAOZZ010000087.1 GCA_012274175.1 Betaproteobacteria bacterium | reverse complement strand
GGCCGCGTCTTCCCGAATGACAGGATCAGAGACCATGAACCGACTGCAGGCCTATTTCTTGAGCGCACTCTTCGCCGTTTCCGCGGCCGTCCAGGCGCAGCCGCCCGTCCCCATCGCCGGGCCGAAGGCCCTCACCGGCGTGCCGGGAGCGGCCGCGCAGGTGCTTCCCGATTTCGCCGACCTGGTGGACAAGTACGGGCCCGCGGTGGTGAACATCAACACCCAGACCCGCGCCCAGCCGCACCAGGCGATTCCGGGCCTGTCGGAGGACGACCCGTTCTACGAATTCTTCAAGCGCTTCATGCCTCCCGAGCAGCGCCCTCCCAATCCCAACGAGGGCGCCTCCAAGGGCGGCGAGGCGCCGAAGGGGCCGCTGCGCCCGTTCGGGCTGGGATCCGGCTTCATCGTCACGTCCGACGGCTTCATCGTGACCAACGCCCACGTGGTGGAGAACGCCGAGGAGATCACCGTGCGCCTCACCGACAAGCGCGAGCTCAAGGCGAAGGTGATCGGCGCCGACATGCGCAGCGACGTCGCGGTGATCAAGGTCGAGGCCACGAACCTGCCCACGGTGAAGATCGGCGACACCGCCAAGCTGCGGGTGGGCGAATGGGTGATCGCCATCGGCTCGCCCTACGGCTTCGCCAATACGGTCACGGCGGGCATCGTGAGCGCCAAGAGCCGCGACAACCTCTCGGGCGACCCGAACATGGACGCCGTGCCCTTCATCCAGACCGACGTCGCGGTGAACCCGGGCAACTCCGGCGGACCGCTGCTCAACATGCACGGTGAGGTGATCGGCATCAACTCGCAGATCTTCTCGCGCACCGGCAGCTTCGCCGGCATCTCCTTCGCGATCCCCATCGACTACGCGTACAACGTGGCCGAGCAGATCATCAAGACCGGGCACGTGACCCGCGGGCGCATCGGCGTGGCCATCACCAACGTGACCCGCGACCTCGCCGACGGCCTGGGCCTGGCGAAGGCGCAGGGCGCGGTGGTGAGCAACGTCGAGGACGCCTCTCCCGCGGCCAAGGCGGGGCTCGAGGCGGGCGACGTGATCCTCAAGATCGACGGGCGCGCGGTGGAAGGCTCGGCGGACCTCTCGCGCACCATCCGGGCGGTGAAGCCGGGAACCCGCGTGAACCTGAGTGTGTGGCGCGCGGGCAAGACGCGCGACGTGGCGATCACCGTGGCGGAGTTCAAGGACGAGGACACCAACAAGGCCAAGGTGGCCAAGGGCAAGAAGGGCGAGGCCAAGCCGGGCAAGCTGGGCCTCGCGGTGGCCGACATCCCCGCGGAACAGAAGCGCGCGCTCAAGCTCTCGGGCGGCGTGGCGGTGGAGGCCGTGCAGGGCGCGGCCCAGGTCGCCGGCATCCAGGCGGGCGACGTGATCCTGCGGGTGAACAACACCGACGTGGCGAACGTGAAGGCGTTCAACGAGGTGGTGGCCAAGCTCGATCCGAAGAAGCCCGTGGCGCTGCTGGTGCGCGACGAGAACGGCACGCGCTTCGCGATCATCCGTCCGGACTCGGAGTGACGCCGACGCTCACCGTCCTCGCGCGCGAAGGCTGCCACCTGTGCGACGAGCTCATCGCGGCCCTGAAGCAGTTCCAGGGCCGCTATTCGTTCCGGATCGACGTGGTCGACGTGGACCGCGACCCCCGCCTCGAGGAAAAGTGGGGCGACAAGGTGCCGGTGCTCCTCGACGGGGAGCGCGAGATCTGCCGCTACCACCTCGACCCCGAGGCGGTGGATGCGCGGCTCGCCCGGATGAAGTAAAATGTTGCACCGCAAAAAGGCCACGGTCCCGTGGCCTTTGTGTTTATGGACCACATCCGCAACTTCTCCATCATCGCCCACATCGACCACGGCAAGTCCACGCTTGCCGACCGGTTGATCGAGCGCACGGGCGGGTTGCAGACGCGCGAGATGGAGGCCCAGGTCCTCGACTCCATGGACCTCGAGCGCGAGCGCGGCATCACCATCAAGGCCCAGACCGCGGCGCTCAAGTACACCGCGCGCGACGGGCGTGAATACGACTTGAACCTCATCGACACACCGGGCCACGTGGACTTCTCCTACGAGGTCTCGCGCTCGCTCTCGGCGTGCGAGGGCGCGTTGCTCGTGGTCGACGCCTCCCAGGGCGTGGAGGCCCAGACCGTGGCCAACTGCTACACCGCCACCGAGCTGGGCGTGGACGTGGTCCCGGTATTGAACAAGATCGACCTGCCGAGCGCGCAGCCCGAGCGCGTGATCCAGGAGATCGAGGACGTGATCGGCATTCCCGCCCACGATGCGGTGCGCTGCAGCGCCAAGACCGGCGAAGGCATCGACGATGTGCTGGAAGCGGTCATCGCGCGCATCCCGCCGCCCAAGGGCGATCCGCAGGCGCCCCTCAAGGCCCTCATCATCGACTCTTGGTTCGACAATTACGTGGGCGTGGTGATGCTGGTGCGCGTGGTCGACGGCGTCGTCGCCCCCAAGGACCGCATCAAGCTCATGGCCACCGGGGCCCTGCACCTGGTGGAGCAAGTCGGGGTATTCACGCCGAAGTCCGTGGCGCGGGAGAGCCTCTCGGCCGGCGGCGTGGGCTTCGTGATCGCCGGCATCAAGGACCTGAAGGATGCGAAGGTGGGCGACACCGTGACCCTCGCCGAGCGGCCGGCCGC
>JAAOZZ010000008.1 GCA_012274175.1 Betaproteobacteria bacterium | reverse complement strand
TCCCTCGCGGATCCCATGCAGGCCCTCGGCCAGCGCGTTGTCCGTGGGATCCAGGGCGAGGCCCACCACGTGCAGCGTCGTCTCTCCCCAGCTCACCGAGATCTCCACGCCCGGGACGAGCGCGATACCGGCCTCACGCGCCGCTCGAGCGGCCTCTTCCAGGCCCTCGGTGGTGTCGTGGTCCGTAAGCGCGATCGCGTCGACCCCGGTGCGGGCCGCGAGCTCGATCAGCTGAGTGGGTGACAGCAGACCATCCGAGCATCTCGAATGGTTGTGCAGGTCGAAATTTTCCAAATCCGAAACAGTTCGGAAATCATCGGAAATTATATCAAAATGAGCGCTTTACTGCACCCATGTCGATCCATCCCCTCCAGTTCGGCGACGACGGCCAGCGCGCATCGCGCGAGATGCTGCGCCGGTTCGATGCGCTCGCCGCGTCCTTGCGCGAGCCTGCGGCGGGAGCTTCCATCGCTTTCCTGGGCACGGAACTGGCGACGCTCGAAGCACTGGATCGCCAGTACGGCGGGACCGCGCCGCTTCCCGTGGAAGACGCCCCCGAGCGCGTGGCCGCGGCGCTAGGCGCGCTCGCGCGGCTCGATGCGTCGATCCCGGATTCCGCCCCGGGCGAGGCCCGCGCCGCCGTCGACGATCTCGCCCTCGCGGTGGCCCTGTGGGCGATCCGCCACGACGTGCGGCTCGCCGTGGTGGAGCCGGTGGCCAATGCGCTCGCACGCCGCTCGAACGCGGCCGCGAGCCCGCTGGAGCTCTCCGCGGTGTTCGGGCTCATGCAGGGCATCCTCGCCCACGTCGCGGCCGGGCTCTCCGCCGACCTGGAGCGCTCCAACCCCGAGCGTCCCTGGCGCATCCTGCACGCGAACCTCGCCATCACCGCCATCCGCACGGAGGACGCGCGCCTCATGGACCATGCCTTCGATGCCCTCGACCGGGCGCTGCCGGACGAGCGCGCCGGTTTCTACGCCGAGGCGCTGGCGCTCGCCCTCGCCCCCGGCATCGCCCCGGTGGTGCGCGAACGCATTGAAGCGCGCCACCGAATGTGGACAATCGAGGCCAAATCGTAGGATAATGAACGGTTTAGTGTGCCTGCCTCGTGAAGCTCCTTTTCGATTTCTTTCCCCTCCTCCTGTTCTTCGCCGCCTTCAAGCTCGCCGACATCTTCGTGGCGACCGCGGTGGCGATCGCGGCCACCGTGGCGCAGATCGGGTGGAGCCTCGTCCGGCGCCATCGCGTGTCGAACATGCAGTGGGCGAGCCTCGCGATCATCCTCGTGTTCGGGGGTGCCACGCTGCTGCTGCGCGACGAGACGTTCATCAAGTGGAAGCCGACCGCGCTCTATTGGCTGATCGGCGTGCTGTTCCTGGGAGGCCTCGCCTTTCGCACGAACCTCGTGAAGTCCGTGATGTCCGAAAGCCTCGAGCTGCCGGAGCCCGTCTGGACGCGCCTCTGCGTGGCCTGGAGCGTGTTCTTCCTGGGCATGGGAGCGGTCAATCTTTACGTCGCCTTTCGGTTTTCCACCGCCGCGTGGGTGAACTTCAAGGTCTTCGGAGGCATGGGGCTGGTGATCGCATTCCTCGCGGCGCAGGCCTTCTGGCTCGCGAAGTACATGCCCGACGACGAAGCCAAGCCGGCCGCGCCCAAGGCCAACGAAACGCCGGAGACCTGAGCGTGCTCTATGCCATCCTCTCCGAGGACCTTGCGGGATCGCTTCCCCGGCGGCGCGAAGCGCGCGCCGCGCACCTCGAGCGCCTGAAGGCGCTGCAGGAGGCGGGAAGGCTCGTGCTGGCCGGCCCCCATCCGGCGATCGACGCCCAGGACCCGGGGCCCGCGGGGTTCACCGGCTCCCTCGTGGTGGCGGAGTTCGCCACGCGCGAGGCGGCCATCGCGTGGGCCGCCGAGGACCCGTATGCCGCCGCGGGCGTGTACGCGAAGGTGACGGTCAAGCCGTTCAGGCAGGTGCTGCCGTGACGCATCCGGTCGAGCAGGCCATGCGCGAGCGCCTCGCCGTGCTGCGACCGGTGGCTCTGGATTTGCGGGATGAAAGCGCGCAGCATGCGGGCCACGCGGGCTCCCGCCCGTCCGGCGGCAGCCACTGGCAGGTGCGCATCGTATCGGAAGCCTTCCGCGGCGCGAGCGCCGTGGCGAGGCATCGAATGGTTTATGAGGCGTTGGGCGACCTCATGAAACGGGACATCCATGCCCTCAGGATCGAGGCGTTCGCGCCCGAGCAGTCTTAAACCAGAGCTAAAAGGAATCTTCATGCAACGTACCCTCAGGAACCTCGCCGTCGCCCTCGTGGCCGGCACCTTCGCCTTCGCGGCCGGGGCGCAGGAAAAGGCCGAGAAGGCTTCCAAATCCAAGGCCTCGTCCGCCGCACCGAACGTGCTGGTGGTCAACGGCGTGACCATCCCCCAGGCCCGCATCGAAGCCATGACCAAGGAGGTCGAGGCCCAGGGACACCCGGACAATCCCGAGCAGCAGCACGCGATCCGCGAAGAGCTCGTGAACCGCGAGGTCCTCGCCCAGGCGGCGAAGAAGCGCGGGCTCGACAAGAGTGCGGAGGTCAAGGCGCAGATGGAGATGGCGAGCCAGGCCGTGCTCGTGCGCGCGCTCTTCGAGAGCGAGGTCAAGGCCCACCCCATCAGCGACGCCGACCTGCAGAAGCAATACGAACAGTTCAAGGGCTCCATGGGCGCCAACGAGTACAAGGTGCGCCACATCCTCGTGGACAAGGAAGACGAGGCCAAGGCGATCATCGACCAGCTCAACAAGGGCGCGGACTTCGCCAAGCTCGCCAAGGAGAAGTCGAAGGATCCCGGCTCCAAGGACAACGGCGGCGACCTCGACTGGGGCCCCGCCGCGCGCTACGTGAAGCCGTTCGCCGACGCGGTGATGTCCCAGCCGAAGGGCCAGATCTCGCAAACGCCGGTCAAGACGGACTTCGGATACCACGTGATCCGAGTCGACGACGTGCGCCCGCTCAAGGTCCCGACGTTCAGCGAGGTGAAGGACCAGTTCCGCCAGCGCGCCCAGCAGCAGCAGATCCAGAAGCTCGTGATGGAGCTGCGCCAGAAGGCGAAAGTGGAAGAGCGCTAGCGCGACGGGAAGGCTGCGGTTCGAAAGGGCAGCTTCGGCTGCCCTTTCTTCTTTCACTCCCTCTCCCTTGGGAGAGGGCCGGGGAGAGGGTAAGTAGTCGGCGGAACCCCCCAGCGCGTTTTCGCTGTCATGGCCCGCGTCTCCCATCTTGGTTCCCTGCGCACTCCCGCCAATGCCGGAAACGCAAAGGTGCTGCGATCCAGGTTGACCGATGCGGAACGCAAGCTTTGGTACTACCTGCGCGCGCGTCGCTTCCTGGGGTGGAAATTTCGTCGCCAGGTTCCCTTGGGTCGCCACATCGTCGATTTCCTGTGCGAGGAAGCCCGCGTCATCGTGGAAGTCGACGGCGGACATCATGGCGAACAGCTCGAGCGGGATTCGAATCGAACCCGGTGGTTGGGCGAGCAAGGTTACGAGGTCGTCCGATTCTGGAACAACGAGGTGCTTGGGAATATCGAGGGCGTGCTGGCCACCCTCTCCCCGGCCCTCTCCCAAGGGAGAGGGAGGACCACCCTCTCCCCGGCCCTCTCCCAAGGGAGAGGGGGAAAGGCGTGAAGTCCCGCTCGACCCTTTCGGGCGCCGCCTGCGTTTACATCTCCGACCCCGCCAATCCGGCGGACCCTCGGAGATCCCATGAAGCCGCTACGCGTCCTTGCCGCGCTCGCATTCGCCACGCTCGCCCTTTCCGCCCACGCCGTGGGCCGCCTCGCGGACATCGCGGTGTTCGATCGCTCGCTCGGCAGCGAGCTGCCGGTGCACTGGCACGACGGGCGCGCGTATGTCGTGGGCCGCCCCGGCGCGGAATACCAGGTGGTGGTGCGCAACCGGGCGGGCGAGGACCTGCTCGCGGTGGTGTCGGTCGACGGCGTGAACGTGCTCTCGGGAGAGACCGCGAGCGCGCGCCAGGGCGGGTACGTGCTCTCGCCGTGGGAGTCGCTCGGGATCCAGGGCTGGCGCAAGAGCCTCGCGCAGACCGCGGCGTTCTACTTCACCTCCCTCGGGGATTCCTACGCCGCGCGCACCGATCGTCCCGGGAATGTGGGCGTCATCGGCGCGGCTCTCTTCCAGCGCAAGGAAGTCCCCGCGACGCCGTTCGCGCAGCGCGCCGCGCCCGAGGCCCAGTCGTCGGCGAAGGGCGCGGGCGCTGCGGACCACTTCACACCGCGATCGGAGGCCTCTGCCGCGCCGCAGGAATCGCGCGCGCGCATGCAGCCTTCCGCTCCGATCGGTACCGGGCACGGACGGCGCGAGGAGTCCTACGCGCGCTACGTGGAGTTCCGGCGCCGCACCGCCGAACCGGTGGAGACGATCGCGATCTACTACGACAGCTACCGGAATCTCGTCGCCCGCGGCATCCTGCGCGCGAACGTGGCCCCGCGCGAGCCCGATCCGTTCCCGGGCGGATTCGTGAAGGATCCGACCTAGGTAGACTATGGAGGCATGTCGGTCCCCGACGAACAGCTGATGCTCGCATACGCCGGCGGCGACGCCGCAGCCTTCGAGACGCTTTACGGGCGGCACAAGGGCGGCCTCTTCCGCTTCATCCTGCGCTCGGTGAAGGCGCGCGGCGAGGCGGAGGAGTTGTTCCAGGAGATCTGGATCCGCGTGGTCGAGGCGCGGTCGCGCTACCAGCCCCAGGCGAAGTTCGCGACCTGGCTCTACACCATCGCGCACCATCGGCTCGTGGACCATTGGCGCGCCCGGGGCCTCGCCGTCGTATCCCTCGACGACGAGGATTGCCCGCTGCCGGAGCCGGCGGCGGGTCCGTCGTGGGATCCGCAAGCCACCGCCGAGGCCCGCGAGACGCTCGGGCGATTGTCCGATGCCATCGCGGCGCTGCCCCTGGCGCAGCGCGAGGCGTTCCTGCTGCACCAGGAAGGCGGTCTCACCGCGGCCGAGATCGCCGCGGCCACCGGAAGCAACGAGGAGGCGGCGAAGAGCCGCCTGCGCTATGCGATGAACAAGCTGCGCGAGGCCATCGGCGATGAATGAGCACGACGACAAGCTCTCCGCGCGCTATCGCGAGCTCGCCCGCGAGGAGCCGCCGGTCGCGCTGGACGCGGCGATCCTCGCCGCCTCGCGCCGGGCGCTCGGGCGCCCGTCGTTCGCGCGGCGCTGGGGCGCGCCGGTCTCCATCGCTGCGGTGCTGATGCTCGCCGTGGGCGTCACCTTGCACATGCAGCGCGAGGAGCCGGGCGTGGAGACATCCGAGCCGGGGCCTGCGCCGGCCGCGCGCTCGCCGGCGCCGATCCCCGATGCGCGCAAGCGCGAGGCGACGCGCAAGGCCGCCCCAGCGCCGTCCGCTCATCCGGCACCGATGCCGTCCTTGCCCACGCCGCAGCCGCCGATGCATTCGCCCGCCTCGCCGCCGCCGACCGCGGAATCGGCGGCCGCGGGAGCGCTCGAGGGCAAGCCCATGGAAGCCCCCGTGCCCGCACCCGCCCGCGCGGCCCCGGCGGCCGCGGCTCCCGCCGCGACCCAGTCTGCTGAACGGGTCCAGGGCTTCGCGGCGCCGAAGCAGGCGAACCAGGAGAGCAACCGCGGTGCAGTGCGCGCACCGGCCGCATCTGCCGATGCCCTGTCGCAGCAAAAGCCCGTTCGCGAGGAGCGCAAGCTCCTCCCCGCCGATCCTGCCGCGGAGCTCGAGCGCATCGCCCGCCTGCGCGACGACCATCGCGACGAGGAAGCCGACCGCGCGCTCGAGGAGTTCCGCCATCGTTATCCCGCCTACCGCATTCCCAACGCCGTGTGGGAACGGGTGCGCCCGAGGTAGCCGCGCGATGACTTCCGAGGTGCGCCGCGCGGCGAAATCCCTCGTCGAGCGCCGGAGCGAGACATTCGAGACGACGCTCCCGCCGGAGGCCTGCCGCGCCCGCCTCGCGCGAGAGCTCGCCGCCCTCGGCAAGCCCCGCGCGGTCGACTTCGCGGGAAGCTGGAAGCCCGCGGACGGCCGCGAGCACTACGAAGCGAGCTTCGCTCCCCCGCGGGGCATCCAGTGGTTCCTGCGGTCGAGCTCGGTCGTGATGGCCGCGCTCATCGCATCGAGCGCATGGGTGATCCATTCCCGCGGGGACGACCCCGCGATCCAATTCCTGTTGCCGCTCTTCACGGTGCTCGCGGTGCTCGCGTTTCCGCTGGTGGTGGCGATGCTGGGCTCCAACCGCGAGGCCGAGGAGTCGCGCATCCGGCGCGCGATACGTCGCGCCCTTGGCGATGGGCAGCATGATTTCCCGCCGCCGCACAAATGGAAAGACGAGGACTAGCCCGAGCGCGCCGTCAGGCGACCCACGCGCGGGCGTTGCGGAACATGCGCATCCACGGCGATTCCTCGCCCCATTCTTCCGGATGCCAGGAAAGTGCCACGGTGCGGAACACGCGCTCGGGGTGGGGCATGAGGATGGTGAAGCGGCCGTCGGGCGTGGTGAGCGCGGTCACGCCCTGGGGCGAGCCGTTGGGGTTGTACGGATAGGCTTCCGTGACCTTGCCGCGGTGGTCCACGAAGCGCGCGGCCACGAGGTAGCGGCACGCTTCTCCCGCCGCGGGATCCGCGAACACCGCGCGTCCTTCCCCGTGGGCGGTGGCGACCGGGATGCGGCTGCCCTCCATGCCCGCGAGCAGGATCGACGGCGACTTCTGGATCTCCACCAGCGCGAGGCGCGCCTCGTACTGTTCTGAGAGATTGCGCTCGAAATGGGGCCAGGGTGCGGCGCCGGGAATGATGTCCTTCAGGTTGGACATCATCTGGCAGCCGTTGCACGCCCCCAGGGCGAACGAGTCCCCGCGGCGGAAGAACGCCTCGAACTCGTCGCGGGCCCGGGCGTTGAAAAGGATCGATTTCGCCCAACCCTCGCCCGCGCCCAGCACGTCGCCGTAGCTGAAGCCGCCGCATGCGGCGAAGCCCTTGAAGCCGGATAGCGACACGCGTCCCGAGATGATGTCGCTCATGTGCACGTCGAACGGCGCGAAGCCCGCGCGCTCGAACGCCGCCGCCATCTCGACCTGGCCGTTCACGCCCTGCTCGCGCAGCACCGCCACCTTCGGCCGCGCCCCGCTCGCCACGAACGGCGCGGCGACGTCCTGCGCCGGGTCGAAGGTGAGGCGCGCATACAGCCCCGGATCGCCCTCGTCGAGGAGGCGGTCGTATTCCGCGTCCGCGCACGCGGGGTTGTCGCGCAGCCGCTGGATATGGTGGGTCACGCTCGACCATGCGCGGTGCAGCTGCGCGCGCTTCTCGGCGAACACCGCCCGCCCGTTCACCACCAGGCGCACCTCCCCCTGTCCGTTGGGATGTCCGATCACCTGGGAATGCCGCGACAGACCCGCCGCGCGCAGCACCTGCATCACCGCGTCGCGCTCCGACCGGCGGACCTGGATCACCGCCCCCAGCTCCTCGTTGAAGAGCGCGGCGAGGATGCGCTCTTCGAGGCGTCCCGCGAAGGCGTCGGATTGGCGCTCGTGGCCGTCGACGTCGAGGCGCTCCCGGTCGATCGCGACCGGGTCGAGGTAGACCGTCACGCCGGCGCGCGCCGCGAACGCCATCTCGCACAGCGCGGCGAAGAGCCCGCCGTCGGAGCGGTCGTGGTAGGCGAGCACGCGTCCCTCGGCATTGAGCGCCTGCATCGCTTCGAAGAAGGCCTTGAGCGCCGCCGGATCGTCGACGTCGGGCGCGGCATCTCCCAGCTGGCCATAAGCCTGCGCGAGCGCCGATCCGCCGAGGCGGTTCCTGCCTGCGCCCAGGTCGACCAGCACGAGCTCCGTGTCGCCCGCGTCCATGCGCAGCTCCGGCGTCATCGTCCGCCGGGCATCCACCACCGGCGCAAAGGCGGAGACCACGAGCGACAGCGGCGCGGTGACGGCCTTCTGCTCGCCGGACGCGGCGTCGCGCCACGTGGTCTTCATCGACATCGAATCCTTGCCGACGGGAATGGAGATGCCGAGGGAGGGGCACAGTTCCATCCCCACGGCGCGCACCGCGTCGTACAGGCCCGCGTCCTCGCCCGGGTGGCCGGCGGCGCACATCCAGTTGGCGGAGAGCTTCACGTCGCCGATCGCCGCGATGGAAGCGGCGGCGATGTTGGTGATCGCCTCGCCCACCGCCATGCGGGCGGAAGCGGGCGCGTCGATCAAGGCGAGCGGCGGGCGCTCGCCGATCGCCATCGCCTCGCCGTGGTGGGTGGCGAAGCCGAGCGTGGTCACGGCGCAGTCGGCCACGGGCACCTGCCAGGGGCCTACCATCTGGTCGCGCGCACCAAGCCCTCCGACGGTGCGGTCCCCGATGGTCACGAGGAAGGTCTTGTCGGCAACGCTCGGCATCTGCAGCACGCGATACGCCGCTTCCCGCAGTCCCACGCCCTCGAGCTCCAGGGGACGCAGCTCGCGCGCGCGCCGACGCGCCTCGCGATGCATGCGCGGCGGCTTGCCCAGCAGCACCTCGAGCGGCATGTCCACGGGCCGGTTGCCGAAGAGCGGGTCGTCCACCACCAGCCTGTCGTCCGAGCGCGACTCGCCCACCACGGCGAAGAGGCAGCGCTCGCGCTCGCAAATGGCGCGGAACTCCTCCAGGCGCGAGGCGTCGATCGCCAGCACGTAGCGCTCCTGGGATTCGTTCGACCAGACCTGCATCGGCGTCATCCCCGTTTCCTCGATCGGCACCTTGCGCAGGTCGAAGGTCGCGCCCACGCCGCCGGCATGGGCGAGCTCGGGCAGCGCGTTCGACAACCCGCCCGCGCCCACGTCGTGGATCGAGAGGATCGGATTGCGGTCGCCCATCTGCCAGCACGCATCGATGACTTCCTGGCAGCGGCGCTCGAGCTCCGCGTTGGCGCGCTGCACCGAGTCGAAATCGAGCGACTCCACGTTCTGGCCCGACGCCATGGACGATGCCGCGCCCCCGCCGAGGCCGATGAGGAAGCCGGGGCCGCCCAGGTGCACGAAGAGCGTCCCGGGGCCCAGGGGTTTCTTGTGGGTGTGGGCGGCGGCGATGTTGCCGTAACCGCCCGCGAGCATGATGGGCTTGTGGTAGCCGCGCACCTCGCCGTCGACCGCGAGCTCGAAGGTGCGGAAGTAGCCCGCGAGGTTCGGCCGTCCGAATTCGTTGTTGTACGCCGCGCCGCCGATGGGGCCCTCGATCATGATCTCGAGCGCCGAGGCGATGCGGCCCGGCTTGCCGTACTCGGACTCCCACGGCT
>JAAOZZ010000086.1 GCA_012274175.1 Betaproteobacteria bacterium | reverse complement strand
TGGGACGCGAGCGCGGCCGTGCCGGTCCGGGTAGCGCCGTTGTAGGTCGCCTCGATGCGATAGCGTCCCGGCGGCATGCGCGCGTAGCAGAGGGGTCCGTCGGCGGTGATGTCGAGCGATTTACCCGGGCACGCGCCGCCGTCGATGGGCGTGATGGATACGTCGACGTCCGACACGTAAGCGCCCCGCCGGGCCACGAAGAACTCGAGTTGGAGATTCGCGCCCAGCGCGTCGCGCGCGAGGAACGCGCGTTCGTCCGCGCCCACGCCCCCGCACACGATGGAGCCCGCCGGCTCCGTTGCCGCGGCAGCGGGCAGGCAGAATGATCCCGCGGCGGCGAGCATCGCCATCGCAAAGGGAAACCGGATGCCCATCGATTGCCGCCTTTCCTGGAGTTGGCGTGGAGGCGAGTCCCCCACCGCACAATAGACGTGCTGCGTGGGGTGAAGATTCCGCGGGGGGTCCGCTTGGACGATGGGACAGTGCGCCGCGAGCTACGGCCGTGTCGGACGCCGCTGACGTAGCGGCTCCCGGGGCCGCGCCATTTGATAACCTGAGCGCCGCCGCTTCCCTTCGCGGTTTCCCATTTTCCGAGGAGCCGAACATGCAATGGCCCATTATCGTGGCACCCTTCGCGCTCGCCGCGGTTTGCGCGCAGGCCGCCGCTCCCGGCGCGACCAACCCGGACATCGCCGCGGCGGTGGCCGAGGTCTCGCCCCAGCGCATCGAGGCCACGATCCGCACGCTCGCCTCCTTCGGCACCCGGGACTCGCTCTCGGAGGTCGATTCGGACACGCGCGGCATCGGCGCTGCCCGGCGCTGGATCAAGCACACCCTGGAGGAGTGCGCGCGCAAGTCCGGCGGACGGCTCGAAGTCGCGTACGACGAGCACCTCGTGGAGTCCGGACCGCGGGTGCCGAAGCCCACGCGGATCGTGAACGTGGTCGCCACGCTGCCGGGCACCCAGGCCGAGAGCCACGACCGGTTGTACGTCCTGAGCGGACACTACGACTCGATGCCCTCGGATCCCGCGGACGGCGTGAAGGACGCGCCCGGCGCCAACGACGACGCTTCCGGGACCGCCGTGGCGATGGAGCTCGCGTGCGTGATGTCGCGCCATCGCTACGACGCGACGCTCGTGTTCATGGCGGTCGCGGGGGAAGAGCAGGGGTTGTACGGCTCGACCGGCTGGGCGAAGGACGCCCGTTCGAAGGGCCTGAACGTGGCCGGCATGATCACCAACGACATCGTCGGCAACACGCGCAGCGCCGAGGGCACGGTCGACCGGGGCCGCGTCCGGCTCTTCGCCCAGGGCGTGCCGCCGTTGAAGGCGCTGCCCTCCGACGTGCTCGCCACCCTCGCCACCGGCGGCGAGAACGACCTGCCCACGCGCCAGCTCGCCCGATCGGTGAAGGAGGCGGGCGAGCGCTACGTGCCCGGGTTCACCGTGCAGGCCGTCTGGCGGCGCGACCGCTACCTGCGCGGCGGCGACCACTTCCCGTTCCTCGCGCAGGGCTACCCGGGCTTGCGCTTCACGGAGCCGGTGGAAGACTGGCGCCACCAGCACCAGGACGTGCGCGTGGAAGACGGCGTGCAGTACGGCGACCTGCCCCAATTCGTGGACTTCGGCTACGTGGCGCAGGTGGCGCGGGTGAACGCGGCCGCGCTCGCGACCCTCGCCCTCGCCCCGTCGGTCCCTCGGGAGGTGGAGATGGAGAACTTCCGGCTCGAGAACGACACTACGCTTCGCTGGAAGGCCAATCCCGAGCCGGACGTGGCGGGCTACCGCGTCGTCTGGCGCGACACCACCGCGCCCTTCTGGCAGCACGGAAAGGATGTGGGGGACGTTACCCGCGCGACCCTCGCGGGAATCTCCAAGGACAACTATCTCTTCGGAGTGGAGGCGTACGACCGCGACGGCAACGTCTCGCCCGCGGCCTATCCGCGCCCCTACCGTCCGCCGCAGCGCTAGGGGCGCGCCGCGGGGCGTGCGCTCGGCCCATGGTTGACAAAGGCAAGCAATCGCTTGACGATGGCAACCAACCTGCCGGAGGATCCCCATGGAATCGCTTCCCCGCTCGGCCGGCGGCGCGGCGGCGGGCGTCGCGGCGGTGCGCCGCTTCAACCGCTTCTACACCCGGCGCATCGGCGTGCTGAACGAGGCGCTCCTGGGCAGCGGATTCTCCCTCGCCCAGGTGCGCGTGCTCTGGGAGCTTGCCCACCAGGACGACCTCACCGCCTCCTCGCTCGGCGACGCGCTCGCCCTGGATGCCGGGTACCTGAGCCGCGTGCTCGCGGGCTTTCGCGCCCGCGGCTTCGTCTCCTCGAGCGCTTCCTCCCGGGACGCCCGCGTGCGCCACTTGCGCCTCACCCCGCGGGGCCGCAAGGCGCTGGCGCCCCTCGAGCGGCGCGCCGCCGGGGAAGTGCGGCGAATGCTCTCGCGCCTCGCGCCCGGCGGCCGGGAGCGCCTCGTGGGCGCCATGGCGGCCATCGAATCGCTGCTGGGCGAGCCTGCGGGCGGCGTGCAATCGTTCGTCCTGCGCGATCCGGCGCCCGGCGATTTCGGCTGGATCGTCGAGCGCCACGGAGCGCTCTACGCCCTCGAGCACGGCTGGGACGCGTCGTTCGAGGCCCTGGTCGCGGGGATCGTCGGTCGCTTCATGGAGTCCTGCAAGCCTGGGCGCGAGCGCGCCTGGATCGCCGAGCGCGACGGCGAGCGCCTGGGCTGCGTGCTGCTGGTGGAGCGCTCGCCCCGGGTGGCGCAGTTGAGGTTGCTG